>JALTNO010000255.1 GCA_027000645.1 Paracoccaceae bacterium
CCTCAAGGAGACCGAGTTCCGCTTCAACAACCGCAAGAATGACCTCTACAAGACCCTGCTCAAATCGTGCAGAATGAAACCGCTCAGACACTGAGCTGGTATAGACCCTGCCGAAAATACTCCGGGGGTCCGGGGGCAGAGCCCCCGGCGCCGCACGGTCAGGCCGCGACCGGCGCCAGCCCCCGGAAGACGGACCGCTCATAAAGCAACGGCCGGCCCTCACCAAGTCGGACAGAGCGGATCCGTCCGATGAAGATCATGTGGCTCGAAGCCTCGATTCTTTCGGACACGTCACAGGACAGGCTGACCAGAGCATCCGCGAGGCAGGGCAGGCCGCACTCGTCCCGCGTCCAGTTGCCCCGGTCGAATTTCGCCGGACCGGTCACTCCCCCGGCCCCGGCAAAGCGCAAGGCCAGATCGCGGGCCGGTTCGGTCAGCAGGTTCACGCCGAACCGCCCGGTTTCGGACACCACGGCACAGGTTCCGGTGCGCTTGTTCAGGCAGACCAGGATGCTGGGCGGTTCCGCCGTTACCGAGGACACGGCCGTTGCGGTCACGCCCAGCCGCTCCCCTTCACGGGCGGTGGTCACGATCGTGACCACGCCCGGGAACCGTGCCATCGCGGCGCGGAATTCGTCCGGCGAGATGCTGGTCGGCATCGCTCAGGCCGCCTTGAGTTCGTTCATGTAGGAGCGTGCCGCGTCCGGGTCGGCGAACCACGGGAAGAAATCCCTCGGATCGTCGAACCCGTTGGCCATGCGGTGGGCCAGCGCGGGCACCGCGCCTGCCATGCCCATGAGCTCCAGCACGAAGGGCGGCGGCGGCATCAGCAGCATGTTGGTCCAGGTGACGACCCATTGGGCATAGTCCCAGAACCGGTCGAAGGTGCCCTGCATCCACTCGCCATCGAAGGGCCGGTCGCCATGGTCCAGAATGCGGCGCAGATAGATCGCGGCCGCCTTCGAGGCGTTGTTCGACCCCTGGCCGGTGATGGGGTCGTTGAGGCAGACGGCATCGCCGATACCCAGAACCTTGCGTCCCGAGGGCAGGGTGGCGACGGGATGGCGGATGGTCGGCGGGAAGCGACCTGTGAGCCGGCCGTTCTCGTCGGTCATTTCGACGTTCCGGCAGCGCTCGGCCTCCCACGGCAGGAAGGTGTCAAGGATCTCCTTCGATTTCGCCAGATGCTGCTCCGGGGTCTTCACGTCCTGCCAGCAGTCCATCGGCCCGCCGGGAACGCCTTCGAACACCATGATCTCGCACGGACCCGTGGTGGTCAGGGCCGGGAACACGAAATATTCGCCGACGCCGGGGATCAGGTTGAAGCAGACCGCCGAATGCCCCGGGCGCGGCGTCATCCCGGTGACATAGGTCAGCGCCAATGCGCGCATCGGCTTGTCAAAGGTCGATTTCTCGGCGTCGCGTTCGAACAGCCGGCCGATTTCGCCCTTGCCCGAGGCGACGATCACCAGATCGTCCTGGCGCGCATAGGTTTCCAGTTCGTCCAGCCCGGCCTCGGCGATGACCAGCTGGCCGCCCAGGCTGGTGAATTCCTCCATCCAGCGCGGGATCTTCACCCGCTGGTCCACCGAAAAGGCCGGGTTGTCGAGCCGCCCGGTCCAGTCGATCACCTTGGCGCCCGACCCCTCGGGATCCGGCACGGCAAAGCTGATCCCCTCGACCGGCGGACAGCTTTCGGACCAGAAGTCGATCCCCAGATCGCGTTCGTTCTGAACCGCGGTGTGGAACATGCACTGGCTGGAGAGCACCCGGCCGGTTGCGATCTCGTCGGCCGTGCGGTTCTGAACGATGCGCACGTCATGGCCGTTCTTCAACAGGCCGATTCCCAGTTGCAGGCCGGACTGGCCGCCTCCGACAATGGTGATCTTTCGCATCCGTCATTCCTCCCGTTTCATTCTGGGCCGCTGGTTGCCGGCCGAGCTTCTCATTCCATCAGCAGCGGGATCGCCGGCTCGGCCCGTTCCGGCCCCATCGCCGTATAGCCGCCATCGACCCGGATATCGGTGCCGGTGACGAAACCCGCCTCGTCCGAGCACAGGAACAGCACCGCCGCAGCCACCTCTTCGGGGTCGGCCACCCGCCCCATCAGGTGGAAGGGCGCGGCGACACGATCGGTCTTTTCCCGGTCGCCGCCGGTCAGTTCGTCCATGATGTTGGACCAGGTCCAGCCCGGGCTGACCGCGTTCACGCGGATGCCCTCGGGCGCCAGGTCCATCGCCTGATTCCGGGTCAGTTGCAGGATTGCCGCCTTCGATACCGGATACAGCCAGCGGCCGGTCTGGGCCACGCGCGACGAGATCGATCCGAAATTGACGATGGCGCCCCTGTTGCGGGCCAGTTCCGCACGCGCGGCCTGCATCAGCATGACCGATCCGACCACGTTCACGTCAAGGCTTTCCAGCCATTCGGCACGGGTCGACTCAATCCCGTTGTCCAGATAGGAGCAGGCCACGTTGACCAGGAAATCGATGCGGCCGAACTGCTCTTTCGTGGCCTCGACCAATGCCGCGATCGCGTTGTCGTCGCGCAGGTCGGTCTCCCGGAACGCCACGCCGTCGCCAACCAGCGCCCGTCCCGCTTCGGCGTTGATGTCGGCGACCATGACCCGCGTGCCCGCGTCGCGAAACGCCTTGACGATCGCGGCGCCGATCCTGGTGGCGCCGCCGGGCACGATGGCCACCTTTCCATCCAGTCCGCGCATGTTCTCCTCCCCGCAAATGTTTCAAGTTTCAGACAACGCTGCCTGAAAACCCGGCCCGGCCACTATCCGGAAAATCCGCCCGCTATCCGGGAAGCGAAAAAATTCGTCCGGCAGAGGCGGGAATCGGTTATGCTCCGGAAATGTTGCATATGGATGGATATCCCGGCGGCCCGGGTGGGCCGAAGCCGCTGGCAGGGCACCTCCTGTTCCATACGGGCGATCTTGACGAGGCCCGCGAACAGGTTGCGCGGGTGTTCTGCCCGCATCGGCTGGAACTTGTCGGCCGGGGCCGGATGCAGGCGTGTCACCACCACGTTCGCGGCGAACGGATGTCTCTCAATTTCATCGCATACGGAGCAAAGACCCTTATTTCACCGGGCGAACTGGGATCGTTCTACCTGCTGCAGATCCCGCTGACCGGTGCCGCGGCCATCCGCAACGGCCCCTGCCAATACGGATCGACGCCCCTTGCCGCGGCGGTGCTGAACCCCCATCACGAAACCACCATGATCTGGGAGGAAGGAACCGAACAGATCCTTGTCCAGATCGACCGGGATTCGTTGCAGACGCACCTGTCCGGCCTTCTTGGGGTTCGGGCGGACAAGCCCCTGACGTTCATGGGGCCGCTTGACCTGAAGCAGGGCGGCGGGCGGGCGCTGGCATGTCTGATCCTGCATCTGGTGAACGGGATCGACGCCGGGCACGGGGCGTTCGGGGGGGGCGGGCTGATGAGCCGGCAGATCGAGAGCACCATCCTGACCGGGTTGATCGAGGCCTTGCCGAACAACTATTCTCACCTCCTGGGACTGGGTGGCGGGGCCGCCAGACCGCGACACCTGCGCCGCGCCGAGGAATTTATCGAGGCCCATCTCGACCAGCCGATCACCCTGGACGACATCGCCGCCGCCGCCTGCACCACGCCTCGCAGCCTGCAGAACGCCTTTCGCAAGTTCCGCGATACCACACCGCTGCGCTACCTGCGCGACGCGCGGCTTGCCCGCGCGCATCAGGATCTGCTGACCGCCGGCCCCGGCTCGACGGTAACGGATATCGCGCTGCGCTGGGGCTTTACCCATCTGGGCCGGTTTTCGCAGGCCTACAGGGCGCGATTCGGGGAAACTCCGCAAGCCACCCTGCGCGCCGCCCGCACCCCGGTCTGGAGCGGGTAGGGTTCGGGCCCGGCCTGCGCGCTTCCCTTCCGCGTCAGTCGAGCTTGCGCGCCTCGTCCACCAGCATGACCGGAATGCCGTCACGGATCGGAAAGGCCAGACCCGCGGCCCGCGAGATCAGCTCCTGCCGCTCGGCGTCGTATTCGAGCGTGCCGTGGGTCAGCGGACAGACCAGCGCTTCGAGCATCCGCCTGTCGAAACCGGGTTCCTGGGATGTCATTGCAATGTCTCCTCGTCCGGCCCGCCGCGCATCATGAACTCGATCAGCGTGACCAGGGTTTCGCGTCGGGTGGACAGGCTGGGCGCTTCGAGCAGCGCCTGTTTCTCTTCCGGGTCGAAATCCAGCAGCATGGACAGCGAATTGATGAGCAGCTCGTCCTCGGCCTCTTTCAGCGTGTCCCAGTCGGTGGACAGAAGCTTGGCCGAGAAGAACCGCTCCAGCAAGCCCAGAAAGGCCGTCCGGTCAAGGCCGTCGTCGCGTTCGGTCTGGCCAAGGTCGCGTTCGAAGCCGTCCCATGACACGCCGAACCGGCGATAGGGGGTGAAACCTTCGACCTCGTCCCCCAGGCGGAACCGGGAAATGCCGGTCAAGGTGATCAGGTAGCGCCCGTCCTCGGTTTCCGAAAACTGCGTGATCCGCCCGGCACAGCCGATCCGGTGCAACGCCGCCTCCTGCCCCGGCAGCGCCCGCGGCTGCACCATGCCGATCAGACGCTCGCGCGTTTTCAGCGTGTCTTCGAGCATCTGAAGGTATCGTGGCTCGAAAATATGCAGCGGCAGGCGCGACCGGGGCAGCAGCAGCGCCCCGGGAAGCGAGAAGATCGGGATCGTGTCGGGCAGGTCAGCGGCGTTCAGCATGATCGGGAATGTAAACCCGTTCCGCGCTCAGGCAAATATCATCGAGCTGAGCCGGCGCCGGCCGTTCAGAACGATCGGATCGTTGGGCTTGAGCGCATCGAAGATCGTGAACAGCTGCTTCTTGGCCGCGCCGTCGTTCCATTCCCGATCCCGGCGGAACAGTTCCAGAAGCTGGTCCACCGCCTCCTGCACCTTGCCCTGCGCATAAAGGGCCTTGGCCAGGTCGAACCGGGCCTGGTGGTTGTCCGGGTCGGCCTCGACGGCGGCGGTCAGTTCCGAAACCGGGCCGGTATCGGCCGCCTGCCGGGCAAGTTCCAGTTGCGCGTGGGCGGCTTCCAGTTCGGGGGTGCGGGAAATCTCCGCCGGAGCGCCGTTCAGGATCGCCTCGGCCTGGTCGAGATCGTTCATGGCGATATGCGCCCGCACCAGGCCGCCATAGGCGCCGGCATTGTCCGGCTCTTGTGCGAGGATCGCGGCGAAGGCCTGTGCGGCATCCACCGCCGCCCCCTGGGAGAGAAGATCCTCGGCCGCAGCCAGCGCCTCGGCCATGGCCTCGCCCGGGGCGGCGCCGCCGGCGGCCTTCACCACGCGGTCGATGAACGCCTTGACCTCGGAGGGCGGCAGCGCCCCCTGGAACCCGTCCACGGGCTGCCCGTTGTGGAAGGCGTAGACTGTCGGGATCGACTGGATCCGCATCTGCGCGGCGATGGTCTGGTTTTCATCCACGTTGATCTTGACCATCTTCACCGCGCCGCGGGCAGCCTTGACCGCCTCTTCCAGTGCCGGGCCCAGCGTCTTGCAGGGGCCGCACCAGGGCGCCCAGAAATCCACGATCACGGGGGTTTTCTTCGACGCCTCCACCACGTCATCCATGAAGGTGGCCTCGGTCGCGTCCTTCACCAGCTCCTCTGCCGGGTTGGCCCCGGCGCCTTTGAGAATGTCCATCATCGTTTCAACTCCGCTTGGGATTTGTTCCCTATATGAAATCTGCGGCCCCGGAAACCAAGGGGCGAATGTCACCGGCCCGGCAAGGGGGCCGAGCCGTCACAGGTCGAAACTCGCGAAAACCGGGGCGTGGTCGGAAGGTTTTTCCCATCCGCGAACATCCCGGAGGATGCGGCTGCCATGGGCCGCGCCGGCGATGTCCGGGGTCGCCCAGACGTGATCGAGCCGCCGTCCCTTGTCGGCGGCCGACCAGTCGCGCGCGCGATAACTCCACCAGCTGTAGAGCCGCCCCTCGGGGATGTCCTTGCGGGTCACGTCGATCCAGCCGCCGGCGTCCTGCGTCTGGGCGAGGTGCTCGACCTCGACCGGCGTGTGGCTGACCACTTTCAGCAGCTGCCGGTGGCTCCACACGTCGTCCTCGCGCGGGGCGATGTTCAGATCTCCGACAAGGATCGACCGTTCGGGGCGCTCGGCATGGAACCAGTCGCGCATTTCGGTGAGATAGTCGAGCTTCTGCCCGAACTTCTCGTTCGCCTCGCGGTCGGGCACGTCGCCGCCCGCCGGGACGTAGAAGTTGTGGATCACCACCCCGTTCTCCAGCCGTCCGGCCACGTGGCGGGCGTGGCCGAGGCCGGCGAAATCCATGTCGCCCATGTCTTCGATCGGCAGTTTCGACAAGATGGCAACACCGTTATATCCCTTCTGCCCGCGCGCGATGAAATGGCGGTATCCCAGCTGCGCAAACCCGGCGGTCGGTATCTTTTCGACCGGTGACTTGGTTTCCTGAAGGCACAGGATGTCGGGCGCTTCCTCCTGCAGCAGCCTGCGCACGAGCGGCTCGCGCAGGCGGACGGAATTGATGTTCCAGGTGGCGATGGTAAAGGGCATGTCGGCAGGGATTCCCGGTTTGAAGTTGATCGGTTCCGTTTCAGACGCAGCCTATCGGTTCGCAGCAGTCAGCGCCACTTCGAGAAAAAAGGCCGGGCACCAAGCCCGGCCAGGTCCAACAGGGAGGTTGCATGTCGTAACCCGGACATGCGCGGGATACTCACACCTCGAACTTAAAGGTGTTTCCACGTTACTACTTTGATCTGCGTCAAAGGATTTCAACCCTTTCCCGAAAAATAGCCTGCGACGTGACGTCACGCCACAAGACGATAACCCCCGGATTCGGTCACAAGAAGGCGGGCGTTTGACGGGTCCGGTTCGATTTTCTGGCGCAGGCGGTAGATATGCGTCTCCAGCGTGTGGGTGGTCACGCCGGCATTGTATCCCCAGACCTCATGCAGCAGCACGTCGCGCGGCACCACCCCTTCGGTCGAGCGATAGAGGAATTTCAGGATGTTGGTTTCCTTCTCGGTCAGCCGGATCTTGCGGTCGTCCTCGGTGATCAACATCTTCATGGCCGGCTTGAAGGTGTAGGGGCCCAGCTGGAAAACCGCGTCCTCGGACTGTTCGTGCTGGCGCAGCTGGGCGCGGATCCGGGCCAGCAGGACCGGGAACTTGAACGGTTTGGAGACATAGTCGTTGGCGCCCGCATCCAGCCCGAGGATGGTGTCGGCGTCGCTGTCGTGGCCGGTGAGCATCAGGATCGGCGACTTCACCCCCTGCTTGCGCATCAGACGGCAAAGCTCTCGCCCGTCGGTGTCGGGCAGGCCGACATCAAGGATGATGAGGTCGAAAAGGGCTTCCTTGACCCGTTCCATCGCGCGATGGCCGTTTTCGGCTTCCACGACGTCGAAATCCTCGGTCATGACCAGCTGTTCGCTCAGCGCCTCGCGCAGGTCGTCGTCATCGTCCACGAGCAGGATCTTCTTCAGTTGCGGCATGATCGCGTCCTCCTGTCACATGTTCATCAGATGCGCGGAACCCGCTCCCGGGGCAAGATGTGCTGCAGGTTTTTCACGCCGTCGTGTGGCTGGGCGGGGAAATGTTTCACATTCCGCCGCTCAACGCTTAGGTAAGGCGCGACACAGTCCGGGATCGCCTGCATGAGCCTTGCTCCGCATATCGACGAACTTCTGGCCCGCGCCCGCGCGGACCTGCGCATGGGTTTGCCGGTGGTGATCGGCGACGGCGGGACAGAGGTTCTGGCCGCTGCCGCCGAGACATTGACGCACGAACGCCTGGCGGACATGCGCAAGGCGGGGGACCGGCCGGTCGTCGCCATTACCGCGCGCCGGGCAGAAACGCTCAAGGCGCGCGCCTATGACGGGGATCTGGCCCGGATCGTCCTGCCGGATGACGCCGGGCTTGGCTGGATACGGGCTGTGGCCGACCCGGCCGACGACCTGGATGCACCGATGAAGGGGCCGCTGCGGTCTGCGCGTGACGGCGATGCCGCCCTGCACCGCATCGCGGTGACGCTGGCGAAAACCGCGCGGCTGCTGCCGGCGGCGGTGGTGGTGACGGTGACGGACGGTGCCGCCATTGCCGCAGACAACGGGCTGACGCGGATCGAACGACACCGGGCCGAGCCGCAGCTGCACGGGACAAGCCCCCTTGCGGAAGTGGTCAGCGCGCGGCTGCCCATGGAGGTCAGCGAGGCCGGCCGGCTGCACGTTTTCCGTCCCGAGGATGGCGGCGAAGAACACTACGCCATCGAGATCGGCCGCCCCGACCGGGCCCGGCCGGTCCTGGCCCGGCTGCACTCGGCCTGCTTCACCGGCGATCTGCTGGGCAGCCTGAAATGCGACTGCGGCCCGCAATTGCGGGCGGCGCTGGCGCAGATGGGGGCCGAGGGCGCCGGGGTGCTGCTCTACCTCAACCAGGAGGGGCGGGGCATCGGGCTGGCCAACAAGATGCGCGCCTATTCCCTGCAGGATCAGGGCTTCGATACCGTCGAGGCCAATCACCGGCTGGGCTTCGAGGATGACGAACGCGATTTCCGGCTTGGCGCCCATATCCTGCGCGCGATGGGCTTTTCCGCCGTTCGGCTGCTGACCAACAACCCCGCCAAGATCGCGATGATGGAAAGAAACGGCATCACCGTGGCCGAGCGGGTGCCGCTGCAGGTCGGCCGGACCGCCCACAATCGCGGCTACCTCGCCACCAAGGCGAAGAAGTCGGGGCACCTGCTGTGACCGGCCCGCAGGACATGGTGCTGACGCCCATGGGGCTGCGCTTTCGCAGCCGGCACTTCCCCTGCACGATCGGACGCGGCGGTCTGCGGCGCGACAAGCGCGAAGGAGACGGCGCCACCCCCGTCGGCATCCACCGCATCACCGGCCTGCTCTACCGTCCCGACCGCATGGCCCCGCCCGCCCCCTGGGCCGAACCCGTCGGCCCGCGGGATCTGTGGTCGGACGACATCCGCGACCCCGACTACAACCGCCCGGTCCGCGCGCCCCACCCTTTCGGCCATGAACGGCTGCGCCGGCCCGACCCGCTCTATGACCTCGTGCTGACGATCGACTGGAACCACGCTCCGGCAAGACCGGGCCTCGGCTCGGCCATCTTCATACACCAGTGGCGCCGGCCCGGCTTTCCCACCGAAGGCTGCATCGCGCTGCGCCGCGACCACCTGCGCTGGATCGCCGCCCGCGCCGCCCCGGGCACGCGGCTGATCGTCCGCGCCTGAACATCCGCGCCGCCACCCGGTTCTTTTTCTGGCCCCAAATATCCCCGCCGGAGGCACGGCGCGCCAGCGCCGTTCGCCCTCTCAACCTCGCTCGCGCGGGCCGAATATGGCCGAACCCACCCGAACATGGGTCGCGCCCAGCGCAATCGCGGTCTCGAAATCGGCGCTCATGCCCATGGACAGCCCCGCCAGCCCGTTGCGGGCCGCGATCTTCGCCAGAAGGGAGAAATGCAGCGCCGGCTCTTCCTCCACGGGGGGGATGCACATCAGCCCCCGTACCGGCAGGTCCATGCGGCGGCACTCGTCCACGAAGGCATCGGCCTCGGCCGGCAGAACCCCCGCCTTCTGCGGCTCTTCTCCGGTGTTCACCTGAATGAACAGATCCGGGCACTCGCCGCGCTCCTGCGCCAGACGCGCCAGCACGCGCGCCAGCTTCGGCCGGTCCAGGGAATGAATCGTGTCGAACAACTCCACCGCTGTGCGTGCCTTGTTGGTCTGAAGCGGGCCGATCAGGTGCAGCTCGACGCCGTCGAAACGCGCCATCAGCGCCGGCCACTTTCCCGCCGCCTCCTGCACGCGGTTCTCGCCGAAGATCCGGTGCCCGGCGTCGAGTACCGCTTCGACGCGTTCCAGCGGCTGCACCTTGCTGACTGCGATCAGGCGGACAGAACCGGGCGCGCGCCCGGCGGCGGCTTCGGCCCTGGCGATACGGGCCCTGATTTCTTCCAGCGACATGGCTTCCCCCAACTCGGTTTCGCCGCAGGAAAACACCAGTTGCAGGCAAAAGAAAAGGGCGGGCCCGAAGACCCGCCCCGAATTCACGCCTGAAGCGTATTCAGCTCAGAAGCTGAAGTACACGCCGGCCTGAACCTGGTTGTCCGACGTGTCGCCGGCAACGTTGGTCTTGGCGTTGTGGACATAACCGGCCACGAAGGTCGCGCCACCACCCAGATCGTACTGGTAGTTGATGCCGTAGTTGGTGCCATCAACGGCAGTCGGGTCAACCGCAACACCGCCGACTTTCTTCGGATCGAAGTTGCCCACCCAGACCAGCACGTTGCTGGCGGTGCCGATGTCCATGTTGCCTTCCAGCGTGATGCCCTTGCCGTTGTTGGCGTCACCATAGGCGATCTTGGCGCCGAAGCTGCCGAAGTTGCCGCCGGCGGTCAACAGCATCAGGTCGTTGGCGTCCTGGCCGTTGGCCAGCAGCGGACGAAGAGCACCCGAGGAGTTCGTCATCGAACCGGCCACGTAGAAGTCGCCGAAGTTGTAGGTCAGCATCAGCGCGGTGCGCGTTTCGCCGTTGGCCTGGCCCGGAACCGCGCCGCCGTTGCGGCGCGAGTAAGACAGGTGGCCGACGAAGCCGCCTGCCGAGTACAGGACTTCGACGCCATTCACGCCGGTGCCGCCCGAGCTGTAGGCATCCCAGCCCCACTTGGACGCGCCCGAGAACGGAATGCTGAAGAAGCCCATGCCGTCAATACCGGTGCCGGCCGAACGGGTGCCGGTGGTGTAGAGGCCGGGCGTGTTTTCCATCGCGCCAATGATGTTGCCGACATTCACGCGGATGCCTTCGTAGGACACGCCGAAACGGGCGCCGTTGAAGAAGGCACCGCCGGCAACACCGTCACGGCTTTCGGCCTGGGCGCGGAAGCGCGCGTCGAAGGCCACGCCGCTGTCGGTCTGGGCCGACATGTCGAACTGCAGACGCAGACGGCTGGTGATGTTGTACTTGCTGACGCCCGGGACCGTGCCGTTGGCGTCGTTGTAGTCCAGACCGAAACGGCCATAGCCGCCGATCTTCACCTCGGCGGCTGCCATGCCAGCGGTGGCGATCAGGGCAGTCGTCGCGAAGAGAACCTTTTTCATGGTTTTTTCCCTCGGTTTCATTCCATATGCCCAGACCGGGGAATCCGGTGTGGGTATGGACAGGGGTTTCACCTTTTCGCCCCGGTTTTGGCAAGGCCTGGCGCCGGGCGCAAAGCAAACCGGATGCGTATGGTGCAGCTTTGCCACAGTCTTGTTGCCGTGCAGGGGCAGGGTGGCGGAAAGCTGCCACCTTCCAGCCACATTTGCCCCCGCGATGCCGGGTCACTAAGGTCTTGCCCGCGCAGGCTTGCCTGGGGTAGGAGAGGCCGCAGGCATCAGTTCCGGGATTGCACCATGACGCTCCAGAAGGCCATCGGTTTGACACTCGTCCTTGCGCTTGGCCCGGGTCTGTCCGCGTGCAGCCGGTCGGCCGGGCCGGCCTCGACCTCCCGCCCGCCCGCGGGGTCGGCCGCGTCGGGTGAGATCAACGACGATGTGTACCGCGCGCAAAGCAAGAAGTCCTCGATCTTCGACGTCTTCGGCCCGAACAAGGCGGAAAACACGGTGCAGGTGAACCGCTATCTGTGGGCTGCGGCGCTGGATGTTCTGAACTTTCTTCCGGTCGAATCGGTGGATCCCTTCACCGGCGTGATCGTCACCGGCTATGGTACGCCTCCGGGGGGCGGGCGGGCCTACCGCGCCACCGTTCACATCAAGGATCCGTCGCTGACCGCGCGTTCGCTGAACCTGTCGCTTCAGACCCGCAGCGGCCCGGTCAGCGCCGCCACCACCCGCGCGGTCGAGGATGCGATTCTGGCGCGGGCACGGCAGTTGCGGGTGACCGACGAGAACCTCTAGAAACCCGCCACGATACGCTCTATCACGGCGCCGGGCCCATGCCCGGCGTTTTCATGTCGAGGAACCGCATCATGTCGCGTTACGAAGCCGCCCGAATCGAGGCCAGATGGCAACAGGCCTGGGAAGAGGCCGGGATCTTCACCGCCCGCCGCAGTGCCGGCCGGCCCAAGTACTACGTGCTCGAGATGTTCCCCTATCCGTCCGGGCGCATCCACATGGGGCATGTGCGCAACTACACCATGGGCGACGTGGTGGCGCGCTACAAATTGGCCAATGGTTTCAACGTGTTGCACCCGATGGGCTGGGACGCGTTCGGGATGCCGGCAGAGAATGCCGCGATGGCCTCGGGCGGACATCCGAAGGACTGGACCTACGCCAACATCGCCGACATGCGCGCCCAGATGAAGCCGCTTGGCCTGTCCATCGACTGGAGCCGCGAATTCGCCACCTGCGACCCGGAATATTACGGCCAGCAGCAGGCGCTTTTCCTCGACATGCTTGCGGCCGGGCTGGTCTATCGCCGCAAGTCGGTGGTGAACTGGGATCCGGTGGACATGACCGTGCTTGCCAACGAACAGGTGATCGACGGCAAGGGCTGGCGCTCGGGCGCAGAGGTCGAGCGGCGCGAACTGACCCAGTGGTTCTTCCGCATCTCGGATTTCGCCGAGGATCTGCTGGAATCGCTTGAGCGCCTGGAGAACTGGCCGGCCAAGGTGCGGCTGATGCAGGAAAACTGGATCGGCCGCTCGCGCGGTCTGGAATTCGCCTTCGAGCGCGTGGACGGGGGCGAACCGATCACCGTCTATACCACCCGCCCCGACACGCTTCTGGGGGCAAGCTTCGTCGGCATTTCGCCCGATCACCCGCTGGCCCGGCAGCTGGAGGCCGAAAACCCCGAAGTGGCGGCCTTTGTCGCCGAATGCCGCAAGGGCGCCACCACCGAAGAGGCCATCGAGAAGGCCGAGAAGCTGGGGCTGGACACCGGCATACGGGTGCGCCATCCGCTGGACCCGGATCGGGAGCTGCCGGTCTGGATCGCCAATTTCATCCTGATGGATTACGGCACCGGCGCCGTCTTCGGCTGCCCTGCGCATGACCAGCGCGACCTCGATTTCTGTCGAAAATATGACCTTCCGGTGATCGACACGTTTTTTTCCCTGGACGATCCGAAACCGGTCGAGGACGTCGCCTTCGTGCCGCCGAAGACGGAAAAGGTGCGCTGGGTGAGCCATTTTACCGGCCTTGAAGTGGCCACCGGCGAAGAGGCCATCGCCGCCACCATCGAACTGGCCGAAAGGCAGGGCTGGGGCCGGGGTGTCACCCGGTATCGGCTGCGCGACTGGGGGATTTCGCGGCAGCGCTACTGGGGCTGCCCGATCCCGGTGGTGCATTGCGACACCTGCGGCGTGGTGCCGGAGAAGAAGGAGAACCTTCCCATCCGCCTGCCCGACGACGTGAGCTTCGACAAGCCGGGCAACCCGCTGGAGCGGCACCCGAGCTGGGCGAAGACCACCTGCCCGAAATGCGACGCGCCGGCACGGCGCGAAACGGATACCATGGACACCTTCGTGGACAGCTCATGGTATTATGCCCGCTTCACCAGCCCGCGGGCCGAAACCCCGGTGGACTGCGAAGAAGCCGATTACTGGATGAACGTGGACCAGTATATCGGCGGCATCGAACATGCGATCCTGCACCTGCTCTATTCCCGCTTCTTCGCCCGGGCGATGGTGCAGACGGGGCACCTGCCGGAAAAATGCCGCGAACCGTTCGACGCGCTGTTCACCCAGGGAATGGTGACGCACGAGATCTACCAGACCCGCGATGAGGCCGGCCGCCCGGTCTATCACCTGCCCGAAGAGGTGGACCGCGA
>JALTNO010000256.1 GCA_027000645.1 Paracoccaceae bacterium
GAATGAAGCCAGACCAGCTGCGTGCAACTTGCCTCGTCCCATTCGACAATCAGCTCGGGCATCCGCGACAGCGGGCCGGGCTGACCCTTCAGCCCCAGCATCGCCCAGACCAGCTTCAGCGCCCCCCGCGCCCGCGACCGGATGATCGCCTGTTCCTGCACGGTCAGCGCCGTCGGCAGGGTCAGGATGATCCGGTCCAGCCGCCGCGGCAGGTCCGATTGCGGCCGCCGGGCGCGGCCGGCCGGGGCGTTCACCTGCACCAGCGCATGCGAAAAGATCTCGGCCAGCAGGAAACCGAACAGCGAGGACCGGCCGAAACGCGGCCGGATCGCCGGCGTTTTCGAAACCCGCCCGCGCGGGCGCAGGCGCGCGCGTTCGTCCTGCTCCACCTGTTCCAGCACGTCGCCTTCCTCGTTGAGAAACCGCATCGCCGCGCGCAGCGACCGGGGCAGGTTGTTGGGGTCGGCGTGATGGTGAAAGCGCCAGTCCTGCTGCAGCGGCGCATCGTCCCACAGGTAGCGTTTCGGGCTCGACAGGCCCGAAGCGGTTTCGGTCCCCTCTTCCTCGGCCACCATGCGCAGCGCCTCGGGGCCGATGCGGACGATGGACGGCCACAGGAACGCGTTGCGCCGCCCCGAGCGGCTGGCAAGGCGTTCGTCGCCCATGCGGTGTTCGGAAAACTCCACCCGGCTTTCGAACAGGCCGGAATAGTGGAACTCGGGCCGCGAAAGGTCGCGGATTTCCAGCGGGAAGGAGCGCGCCAGGTCGGTGCGCACATCTCCCGGGAAACGCTCGATCAGGATGCCGCAGCTGCGCGAATTGCCGATGTCGAGCACCAGATCCACATCCACCGGGGTGACGCTCTCGCGCGCGCCGACGGTGTTGGCCAGCCGCAGCCGGGGTGTCTTTACCGCATGACCGATCAGCCGCAGATAGGCCAGGTAGCGCGCCCAGTGCTCGAACCTGTGGGGCAGAGATTCGCGCGTCACGCTGCGGCCGGGCCGTTCGGCGCGCTTGAACGACATGAACAGATCGTCCAGCCAGTCCGACACCCATTTCTGCAGGTCCAGGCTCTCGCCGTTCTCGCCGGTTTCGGGCCGGCGCAGGAACCACGCCATCCGCGCGGCGTCCGTGACAAGGCGAAATTCACGCGATTTCTCGGCGTCGCTCCGGTCGGGGCCGAGATAGCGCAGATCCCGGTCCCCCTCCACCAGCGCCGTGTCCAGCGCCAGTTGCACCCGGTGAGTATGGCCGGTGAGCGGGTCGGGTTCGTCGAGTTCCACCGTGCGCATCCGCGCCCAGGCCGTGGGGCCGGGGTCGAAGCGCTCCTCGCCCCCCGGCCCGCGATCGTTGCGCAGCCGCAGCACCGGCACCGGCACCCATTTCGACAGGAACGGCTCCAGCGCGGCGACCGAGCGGATGGCATAGGCGTCGTCGTCGGGGCGCGCGCCGGCCTCGATCGCCTCGTCCAACTCCGCCTCGCCGCTCAGCGGCAGGAGTTCCCACTCCTCGCCCGCCTCGTCCGATCCGGCCCGGCGTTCGATGAACCTTGCGTTCCTGAGGTCGAGCGCATCCAGCCGGAAGCCGAAATCGAGGATCTGCGTGCCGGAAAAGGGCACCAGGGTGATTTCGTCGCGCCACTCGGTCAGGGGGGCCAGTTGTCGTGACTGCTGCATCTTGCCTACCTCGTGATGGGGCTGTCGGTGGACGGGGGGCGCCGAGGCGACACCGGCGGCTCGGGTGCCGGGGTCGCCGGCGCGGGGGCGGGTGATGCCGCCGGCGAAAGTGGCACGACCGGCCGGCACGCCCGCGCGGTCAGGGCGATCTCGCGCTCAAGCGCCGCGATCTCGTCCCTGATCGCCGCTTCCTCGGACCACGCCGCCGCCAGCGCCGCCCCCTCGCCGGGGCACAGGTCCGGCCCGGCCGGGTTCAGGCCGCAGGGCGCGACCATCAGGTAGAGGATCGCGCCGATCATCAGCGCCACGAGCGCCCACCCCGCCGCCAGGATCCACCGCCAGGGCCACGCGCGGGCGCCCCCGCTGCCCACGCCCCGGGCCGATGCCGAATGCGGCACCCGCCCGGTGAGGACGCCGCGCACCGCCCTGCTCTGGCTGCGGATCCAGGCCCAGTGAACCAGGACCGGACGCAACCCGCCTTCCGGCGTGCGAATGGCGAAGATCATCTCTTCGCCCGGAATCTCCAGCGCATTGCCCAGCGCCTCGGCCAGGCGCCGGTCGGCCGCATCCGCGCTCTGCGCCAGCCGGTCGGCCTCGGCCCGGATATCCGCCACCAGCGCATCGAGCCGCGCGCGCAGCTCCTGCCTTTCCTCCGGGCCCAGCTCCGACAGGGGCAGGCCCGTGCCCTCGAGCGGGCTGTGCCAGTCGATGCGCTCGCCATGTTCGCTCGGCACCGGCTCGGCCAGCAGCGCCGCGTGATCCTCGCCCAGCCGGTCGCGCAGGACGCCGGTCAGAAGCTCCCACGACCGCTGCGCCGCCGCTCCCAGCGGTTGCAGCCCTTCCGGCGCGGTGGTGACAAGGACCGATCCTTGCATGCCCGCCCGCCCCTAGTTTCCGCCCTGCCCGCCGCCCGCCGGCGCGGCCGGATCCACGGCCCGGGCCGGCGCCGCGGCGGGTTGCGGCACGATCACCGTCGGCGCGCAAGGTGCCGTGTCCACTTCCGGCCGGGCCTCGGTGCCGTCGAGAAAGTCCAGGATGGACGCCGCCGGCAGGGCATAGCCCCGGTTCTGCAACCGCCCCTTGCGAACGAAGCTGTTGAGCCCGACCACACGCCCGCACATGTCCACCAGCGGCCCGCCGGAATTGCCGGCGGAAAGCGGCGCCGAGTGCATGATGACCGATGTCTCGGGGCCGATCTTCTGTTCGGCATTCACGATCCCGTCGGTCACGGTCAGCCCCGGCATCGCCCCCGCCCGGCCCGCCTTCAGCGCAGCGAAATCGGCGTCCATCTCGAGCGCGTCGCCCGGATAGCCCGCCGCGATCACCTGTTGCAGCCGCATCGACCCCTCGGGCCGGTAGAAGCCGAAGGCCGGCAACCCGGTATCCCCGATCCGCAGCAGGGCGAAATCGGCGCCCGTCTCTTCCAGCGGCCCCTGCTGGCGGATCACCTGTGCCGCCTGCGGGGCGGAGAGCCCGCCGCCGGCGACGACGATCCCCCCCTCGCCGGCGCCGGCGATCACGTGCTGGTTGGTCAGGATCAGTCCCGGCCCGACCGACATCCCCGACCCGACGACCAGCCCTTCGGGGCCGAGCACGAGAACCAGCACCGTGCGCGCCTCGATCCACTCCAGCAGCGTCTCCTCCTGCCCCGCCGCGTCGCGCGAGGGCAGCACGACCCGGTCGGGGCGGCTGGGCAGCAGTGCGTCGGGCGCGGCCTCGGCCTTGCGGGGAAAGGGGGTGCCGGCGGGGGGCGGCAGCAGCCCGTCGGGCGTGCGGCCGTCCGGCAGGATCAGTGCCCCGTCGGGCCGGCACACCGCGCCCTCCAGCGCCGCCTGAAGCTGGTCGCGCCGGGCGCGCAGGCTGTCGTTGAGCGCCCTTTGCGCCGCCAGCCGGTCGGCATCGGTCACGGCAGCCGGCTGGGGCCGCGGGAAGATCCGGGTTCCCGGCATCAGCAGCCACACCAGGACCGCGCCGGCAAGGATCAGAAGAACGAGCAGCGGGGCCCACGCCCAGGGCGACAGGCGGTGCGACGGGCTGCCGGGCGATGCAGCCGGCGGCGCGGGCGATACCGGGGCGGCGGCGCCGGCCGCCCCGGTAT
>JALTNO010000257.1 GCA_027000645.1 Paracoccaceae bacterium
CCCCCCCCGCCCCGCGCGCCCGCCAAGAAGGGATCCGGCGCCCTCGCGGCTGAGCTATCGCCTGCAGCGGTGGCTGCTGACGCCGGGCGTGCGCCTTGGGCTGCGGATCGGGGTGCCGTCGCTTGTGGTCTTCGCGCTGGCCAGCGGGTTCCTCGCCGACCAGAAGCGGCGCGACGCGCTCAACCTTTTCGTGACGGAACTGCGCGAAAGCTTCGAACAGAGGCCCGAATTCATGATCCGGGTGATGGTGGTGGACGGGGCCGGCGACAACCTTGCGGAGGACATCCGCGAAGTGGTCGCGCTGGACTTCCCGGTCAGCAGCTTCGATCTGGACATTGCGCGCATCCGCGAGGTGATCACCGGCCTCGACCCGGTGAAATCGGCCTCGGTCAGGACCCGCCCGGGCGGCATCCTGCAGGTGGACGTGGTGGAACGAAAACCGGCGGTGGTCTGGCGTTCGCGTGACGGAGTCGAGATGCTGGATGCGACCGGGGCGCATGTGGACGACCTGCTCAGGCGCGCCGACCGGCCCGATCTGCCGCTGATTGCCGGAGACGGGGCCGACGAGAAGGTGCCCGAGGCGCTGGCGATCTTCGCCGCCGCCCGCCCCCTGGGCAAGCGGCTGCGCGGGCTGGTGCGGATGGGCGAACGCCGCTGGGACGTGGTTCTGGACCGTGGCCAGCGGATCCTGCTTCCCGAAGCCGATCCCGTCCGGGCGCTGGAACGGGTGATCGCGCTGGGCGAGGCGCAGGATCTGCTCGAACGCGACGTGACGGTGGTGGACATGCGGCTGGGCGACCGGCCCACCATCCGCATGAGCAGCGCCGCAGTCGAAAAATGGTGGCAGGCAAGAAAGATCAACGGAGGCAGGCAGTAGAAGGCGATGAAGGATCTTTACCAGTCTCAGCGCGCGATGCGGCAGATGCGCAAGCAGGCGATGCAGCGTGGCGTTGTCGCCATCCTCGACGTGGGCACCTCGAAGATTGCCTGCCTGGTGCTGCGCTTCGACGGCACCGGGCCGCTCAGCGACGACGGCTCGATCGGCTCTCTTGCCGGGCAGAGCGGTTTTCGCGTGATCGGCGCGGCCACGACCCGTTCGCGCGGGGTGGCGTTCGGCGAGGTCGCCGTCATGCGCGAAACCGAACGCGCCATCCGCACCGCGCTGCAGGCGGCGCAGAAGATGGCCGACATCCGCGTCGATCACGTGATCGCGTGCTTCTCCGGCGCCCGTCCGCGCAGCTACGGTCTGGATGCGCAGGTGGACCTGGAAGGCCAGGTGGTCACCGAGCAGGAAATCGCCCGGGTGCTGGCGGCCTGCGAGGTGCCCGAATACGGCGACGGGCGCGAGGTGCTGCACGCCCAGCCGGTGAACTTCGCGCTGGACAACCGCTCGGGGCTGATCGATCCGCGCGGCCAGCTGGGGCAGACGCTGGCGGTGGACATGCACATGCTGACCGTGGATGCCTCCGCCATCCAGAACCTCGTGCAATGCATCAAGCGCTGCGACATGGAACTGGCCGGGATCGCCTCGTCGGCCTATGTCAGCGGCATCTCGGCGCTGGTCGAGGACGAACAGGAACTGGGCGCGGCCTGCATCGACATGGGCGGCGGTACCACGAGCATCTCGATCTTCATGAAGAAGCACATGATCTACGCCGATTGCGTGCGCATGGGCGGCGAGCATGTGACCAAGGACATCTCGATGGGGCTTGGCGTGCCCATGGCCAATGCCGAACGGATCAAGACCTTCTGCGGCGGCGTGCATGCCACCGGGGCGGACGATCGGGAAATGATCGACATCGGTGGCGACACCGGCGACTGGGAGCGCGACCGGCGCACCGTCAGCCGGGCCGAGCTGATCGGCATCATGCGCCCGCGGGTCGAGGAGATCCTCGAAGAGGTGCGCGCGCGGCTGGACGCGGCCGGCTTCGACCACATGCCCAGCCAGCAGATCGTCCTGACCGGCGGCGCCAGCCAGGTGACCGGCCTCGACGGCCTGGCCAGCCGCATCCTCGGCCAGCAGGTGCGTCTGGGCCGGCCGCTGCGGGTTCACGGCCTGCCGCAATCGGCCACGGGGCCGGGATTCTCGGGCGTCGTGGGCCTGAGCCTGTTTGCCGCACACCCGCAGGACGAGTGGTGGGACTTCGAGATGCCGGTGGACCGCTACCCGGCCCGGTCGCTGCGTCGCGCGGTCAAATGGTTCAAGGACAACTGGTAGCCCCCAGATGTTGCCGAATGGCCCAAAATCCAGTGGAAAGAGGCAAAAAACCGCCCGCAAATTGGGCTCAATTCGCGTTTTTTTCGTGACCTCGGCGCAACATCCGGGTAGGATCGGACAGGACAGGTAAGCAGAAGCCCGCCCGCCAGGGGCGGCAGGACAGGCGGATCAGAGCATGACATTGACCCTCTCAATGCCCGGACAGGAAGAGTTGAAGCCGCGCATTACCGTTTTCGGCGTCGGCGGCGCCGGCGGCAATGCCGTCAACAACATGATCGAGAAGAATCTGGAAGGCGTCGATTTCGTCGTGGCCAACACCGATGCGCAGGCGCTGCAGCAGAGCCACGCGCAAAGCCGCGTCCAGCTGGGCGTGAAGGTGACCGAGGGGCTGGGCGCCGGGGCACGCCCGCAGGTCGGGGCCAGGGCCGCCGAAGAAAGCATCGAGCAGATCGTCGATCACCTGGCCGGGGCGCACATGTGCTTCATCACCGCCGGCATGGGTGGGGGCACCGGCACCGGGGCGGCGCCGATCATCGCCCAGGCCGCGCGCGAGCTGGGGGTTCTGACCGTGGGCGTCGTCACCAAGCCGTTCCAGTTCGAGGGCGCCAAGCGGATGCGTCAGGCCGAGGAGGGGGTCGAGGCGCTTCAGAAGGTGGTGGATACTCTCATCATCATCCCCAACCAGAACCTGTTCCGTCTGGCCAACGAAAAGACGACCTTCACCGAGGCCTTCGCCATGGCCGACGACGTGCTCTATCAGGGCGTCAAGGGCGTGACGGATCTGATGGTCAAGCCGGGGCTTATCAATCTCGACTTCGCCGACGTGCGCGCGGTGATGGACGAGATGGGCAAGGCGATGATGGGCACCGGCGAGGCCGAGGGCGAGGATCGCGCCGTGCAGGCGGCCGAAAAGGCGATCGCCAACCCGCTCCTGGACGAAATCAGCCTCAAGGGCGCCAGGGGCGTTCTCATCAACATCACCGGCAGCCACGATCTGACCCTGTTCGAGCTCGACGAGGCCGCCAACCGCATCCGCGAGGAGGTGGACCCCGAAGCCAACATCATCGTCGGCTCCACGCTGGATCCCGACATGCAGGGCATCATGCGGGTCAGCGTGGTTGCCACCGGTATCGATGCCTCGGCGGTGCAGGCCGCCCCGGTCGAGCGCAGGCCCCTTGCCCAGCCGCTCAAGCCGCGCGTGTCGGCCGAGGAGGAGGCGGTCGCGGAGGAACCGTTCGAGCTTCAGGAGCCGGTGGTGGCGGAAGCCGCCGAAGAGCCGTCTCTGTTCGACGCGGTCGCGGCCGAAGACGCCGCCGCCAGCGAGCAGTTCGAGGACATCTTCGAAGAGGAAACCCCGCCCGAGGCCGGGCAGGACGACCTGCCGCCGCCGGCCTATACCCCCGAGGCGCCGGCTTTCGAGCCGCGCCCCGAAGCCATGGCCGAGGACGAGGCCGAAAGCTTCGTCGCCCCGCGCGCCCCGGCGCCGGGCACACCTTCGCCCGAGGCCGAGCAGCGTCTTCGGGCGGCCGTTCG
>JALTNO010000258.1:0-8456 GCA_027000645.1 Paracoccaceae bacterium
GGGACGACACCCTTTCGGGGGCGGGCGAGGCCGACCGGATCGACGCCATGGCCGGCCGCGACAGCCTCTTCGGCGGGGCCGGGGACGACAGCCTTGCCGGGGGCGCGGGCGCCGACACGCTCCTGGGCGGGAACGGTCGGGACCTGCTGGATGGCGGCAGGGGGGCCGACCTGATGATTGGCGGCGCCGGGAACGATGTCTTCATTTTCGACAATTCCGGCGACCGCGTCGTGGAAACCGCGCGGGGCGGGGCCGACGATACCGTGATCGTGACGGCTCCGGCGACGCTGGATGCCCGCCATGTGGAGACGGTCAGGCTTGCCCCCGGCACAGGCGCTGCAGTGATCGCCGCCCCCGAGTTGGAGCGGCTCGAGATGACCGCCGGCGATGAAACCGTTACCCTGCGCCTGGCGGGGCTGCCCGAGGCGCGGCTGGCGGTGCTGGGGGCGGATGTCACGGTGACAAGCGGGGGCGGGGCCGACCGGATCGCGATTTCGGGGCCCTTTCCGTGGGACCGCGTGGCAGCGGATGCGGCGCCCGAATTCACCTTCGCCTTTCCCGACATTGCGGCCGATGACAGGATCGACCTGTCCGGCAACGGCATCGACGGGATCGTGACCGGCAACCTCGACCTTGGCGCCGCCTTTTCCGGCGTCTACCTGATCGCCCCCGGCGGCTCGATCACCGGCAATTCCGGCGCCGACAGGGTCACCAACAGCTCGTCCAGTGCCTGGATGGCGACCGAAATTTCCGCTGCCGGCGATTTCGTCCTCATGTTCCAGGGGCCGCTGAGCGCCGACAATTTCCTGCTGTGATGTCGCCCGCAGGGGGGCGGTATCAGTAGTCGCGTTCGAAAAAGACGCCAACCCCGGTATTTCCGGAATTGTCCACGGTGCCTTTCATGGTGACCGAATCAGAGACGTCGAGATTGAGGTTCAGCTCGGTTTCGCCCCGGGTGTTCACCGTGAAGTCGGTATAGACGTTGCGGGCGATATAGCCCCCGGACAGAAGGCGCGCCAGCCCGCCGCCATTGCCCTTGCCGCCGCCCAGCGCCCTGCCCGTGGTGGCTGCAAGGCTCTCGCCGGTTCTCATCTGAGTCAGCGAGGCCGCCATCTGTGCGATCACCAGTGGCGAAAGCTCGGACGTGCGGTTGCCGAACAGGAGCATGGCCAGCGCCTCTTCCGCCGGGCGTTCGGGGTCGGCGAAGACATCGATTTCGGGCGCGTTCAGCGGGCCGGAAATGCGGAAGGTGGCCTGGCCCTCGGATGTGGAGGTGGTAGATTCGAAATCGACATATGGCTGCAGGTTCCCCTGCAGGGAAATGGTCCCCTTGGTTAGCTTGACCTTGCGCCCGACAAGGTCGATCGCGCCGCGCTTGAGCGTGATCTGGCCGGACGGAACCACCGCCTCGGTCGTGCCGCGCAGGGTCATGTCCCCGCCCATCTCGGCCGTCAGTCCGAAACCGTGGACAAAGACCCGGTCCCGGGCGGCAAGGCGCAGATCCAGCGCGATGACCGGGATGTTGCCCTGTTCTTCCTCGGCGATCAGGCCGGCGCGGCTGCGGGTTGCCCGTACCGGGGCGGGTTCGCCTTCGTGCAGCAGCGGCGGGATCGGAGGCGCACCGACTGCCCCCGAGACGCGATTGAGGTTGATGTCGGTTTCCCCGAAGATCACCTGCCCCGACAGGGAACCGTTGCCGGTCAGAGGTCCGGCGAAGACGATCTGCCCGCTGGCCGAGCTCGTGACGCTGAGATTGTCGGTCAGGCCGAGTTCGGCAAGCTCCAGCGTCAGGCGGCTGTCGAAGGGCGGACGAAGCCCGATCGGACCGCTCAGGCGGAAACTGCCCCCCGCGCCCAGCGTGCCGGTGGTGAGCACGGTGGCGCGGCTGTCGGAGATGGTCACGGTCGCGGACAGGTTCTGCATCCTCTGCAGCAGCGCGGGCACCGCCAGCGTGGCGTCGGCAACGGTGATCTCTCCGCTCAGCCCGTCCAGTGACGGCGTACCGGCAAGGCGAAGATCGAAACGGGCCATGCCCTCCAGCGTGTTGGGCGAGATGAACAGGTTGACGAGATCGAGCCGCGCCTGCCCGGTGGCCGAAAGGTCGGCCCGGCCCGTCACCTCGTCCAGCGTTCCATCCACCTTCGCGGAAATTCCGGCCGGGCCTTCCGCATCGGCGAGGATGGTCCATTTTCCGTCCCGCTCCCGCGTGGCCGATCCCCCGGCCGTCAGCGCGCCGGTCAGGTTTGGGATGAACCGTTCCAGCCGGGCCAGCTCGGCCCGGAAATCCACCTCGCCCGCGCCATCCTTGTCGACCGATCCGGTCAGTTCGGCAAAGGACTCGGTTGGACCGTCAAGCCGGACCCTGCCATCCCACAGCGGCCCCGACTGGCGCATCTCGCCGGCAAGGGTGAGCGGCCCTTCGGCCCCTTCGATCAGGGACGCCAGGTCCGCCAGCCGGGCGTCGAAGGTCAGGACGCTTGCGCCGCTGCGCAACCTGCCTCGGGCATTGGCCGACAGGGCGCTGCCTTGCAGCGAAAACGCCCGGATCGTCACCCCTTCGGGCCCGCGCGTGGCATCCAGCGTCAGAACGGTTTCCCCCGCGATCAGCGGGTCGAGCCTTTCGATGCCTGCGGTCAGGTCGCGGGCGCGGGCCTCGGCCCGGAAATCGAAGGCACCGCTCATCACGGTGGCGGTACCGCTCACGCCGATGGAGGCCGCCCCGCCCAGCGGCCGCCCCGCCAGCGCCGAGAACCGGGCCAGATCATCCGCCGCGACCCGGGCTTTGCCCTCCATCGCGAAACCGCTGCCGAACCCGCTCAGGCGTCCGTCGATCTCGGCGTCGTAATCGGTGCCGCTCAGCGCCATGCCGGACAGCCGGAGCGCCCTGTCCGGGGTCACGGCAAAGCCGCCGGCAAGGGCCACTTCGTCCCCCGCGGCTGCGGCCAGGGCCGCGTCCGCGAAGCGCATGCCCGACAGCGCGGCGGCGATCCGCCCCTTGAGGACGCTCCCGTCCTCCGGCGCAACCGGGCCGGAGGCCGAAATCCGCGCCTGCTGCACCGACAGCGTGGCGTTTCGCAGCTTTTCGGCGTTCAGATCGAGCGTCCATCCCCGCCCCGCCGCCAGGTCGTAATCCAGCGCGAAGCGGGCCGAGGCGATTGCCGTCCGGGCGCCGGAGACCGGCAGGATCACCTCATCGCCGCGCGCAGGCAGGATGGAGCCGGTGGCGGTGACGGTCTCGACGGTGCCGCGAGCGTTCATCGCGAAACGGCCGGCAAGGCGCAGCGCATCCGAGCGCAGCGCGAACCGGCTGACTTCCAGGCGGCCGGCGGCCTCCCGCACCCCGGTCAGGCTGAACTGCGCGTCGGTGCCGAAGAAATCCCGGTACGCTTCGGGCAGAAGCGGGGTGAGATCGCCGCCCAGATCGGCGGCAAAGGCAATGTCCTGCCCGGTCGCATCCGCCGATTGCAGTTGCACCTGCCCGGAGAGGCGCGTCTCGCCCCCGCTGGCCAGCGCGACAAGGGCGGAGAAATCGTTGACCGGCCCTTCGCCCCGGGCGGTCAGGTTCAGCGGCGGCCGCCCCGGCAGCTCCAGCGCCGCCGAGATCAGCCCGCCCGGACCCTCGGTCACCGTCAGGTCCAGCGCGATCTGCCGGGTGGAATTGTCGAACCGCGCGGCCAGCCGGATCGCATCGCTGGCGCGGTCGAGACGGGCAATCGACAGACTCGCGTCCAGCGCTCCGTCGGCAAGGGAAAGCCGGCCATCGACCTCCAGCTCGGCAGAAATGCCGAGTACCGGCTCGCCCAGTTTCAGCCGGCCGACGCGTATTTCGCCCAGTTCGATGGCCACCGGCAGTTCCGGCACCCGGAACGGCGCGGTTTCGGGCGATGGCAGTTCGGTCGGGGTCGTGGTCGTTCCTGGCCGTCGGGCGATGACGATTTCTTCGGCCGAGAGCGTATTGACCGAAAACCGCCCGCGCAGAAGGGCGAGCCGGTTCCAGTCCAGCACCGCCCCCCGCATGGTCAGCCAGATGCCGTCATCGTCCGAAACGGTCAGCTCCTCGATCGTCGCCCGCGAGCTCAGCGCCCCCTGCAGCCCCTTCACCTTCACCGTCCGGCTGTCTCCTGACAGGGTATCTTCCAGAAAGCCGACCAGCAGGCCGCGTGAGTCGTCTTCCGCGGCGCGAAGCGGCGCGGACAGCCCGAGAAGAACCAGCAGGGCATATGCGAGATAGCGCGTCAAAAGGCCTGTCCGATCCCCAGATAGAATTGCATCCCGGCCCCGGTCGCGCCGTTCACGGGCCAGCCCAGGTCGAAGCGCACCGGCCCCAGCCCGCCCAGCTCGTATCGCAGCCCGAATCCGGCGCCGGCGTGGCTGGCCGAGCGGCCGCTGGTCAGGGAACTGCTGTCCACCGCCCCGAAATCGTAGAATCCCACCAGCGAGAGTTTCTCTCCCACCTTCCCGCGGATTTCGGCGGACAGGCCCAGGAAGGCGCGCCCGCCCGACACCCGCGTACCCACGGGAATGCCCAGCGATTCATAGGGCTGGCCGCGCACCGTGCCGGAGCCGCCCGAGAAGAACAGAAGATCGGGAGAAACCTCGGACAGTGCCGGCCCGACCACCGAACCGATCTGCACCCGACCGGCCAGAACGAAACGCCCGGCGCCCGGCGGGCTCCAGTAGCCGCGCCCGTCAACCCTCAACTGGCTGCCCGATTTCGTGCCGCCAAGGCCCGCGAACGGGATCAGGCGGGCATCGAGGAAGAGGCCGCTGCGCGGGTCGGCCCTGTTGTCGCGCCGGTCCCATTCGACCCGCACCGGCAGGACCGCGTAGCGGAATTCGCGGTTGACGCCAAAGGCGTCGTCGGACACCGCCCGGGCGCCGGCGATGGAGATCTCCCCGAACAGGTTGCGCGAAAACGTGCGGCGAACGCCAAGGCCGAGAAGCCCGGTGAGCACGTCGTAATGGGTGCGGTTGCGCCGTTCCACATCGGCCCGATAGAACATGCTGTCGTCCGGGCCGAACCGGTCCGGACGATCCAGCCGCAACGCGATGCGGCCATCGACTGCCTCGGTCCCTCCGATGTTGCGCAGGCGGGTTTCGAACTGAAGCCGCTCGGCGCCGCCGAACAGGTTGCGATGCAGCCAGCGAAAGCTCAGATCCAGCCCCGTGCGCGACGAGATTTCGCCGCCCAGTGCAAGGCGCCGAGGCGGCATGTCCTCGACCGTCGCGGTGAAGTCCAGCGTTCCGTCCGGGTTGGGAGTGTCGGCTTCGCGGATCGAGACCGAGGCAAAACTTCCCGTTCGCCGCAACCGGGTGCCCACGCGCTGAAGCTTGTCCGGGTCGTAGACTTCGCCGGTCGGGAACCCGGCGATCCGGTAGATCGATTCGGGGCGCACCGCGGATGTGCCGGTCACGTTCAGCCTGCCAAAGCGCAGCTTCGGTCCCGGCGCGAGGGTAAAGCGGGCGTCCAGCTCTGCCCGGGCGTGGCGCACGACCAGTTGCTGATCGGCGACCTGTGCCTTGGGGTGGCCGGCTTCGCGCCAGCCCTGCACTCCCGCGATGGCGGTTTCCTGCAGCGTCCCGGTGGTGGCCGGCCGGCCCGGGGCAAAGTCCTCGGGCAGTTCGGTTCCCGGCGCGAGAGGCGCGATCCCGGTGCGGCCGAAACGGAAGGGCCGGCCGGGGTTCACGGTGATGTGGATGCGGTCGATGCGCCTTGGAAGGTTCAGCGGGTCGAGATCGGCCGCTTCGCGCCCGTCCACGAGGATGCGAACGACCGGGCTGAAATAGCCTTCGCCGTAAAGCACCTGAATCAGCGTGCGGTAGTCGGACAAGGCGGCGGCCAGGACTTCCTGCGTGTTGTCCAGTCCGCGTGCCTCGATGGCCATGACCGCCGAGGCCGAGCGAAGCCGCTCGCGCAGATCGTCCGGGGCGCCGGGTGCGGCGAATTCCGTCTCCAGCGCCGCCTCCAGCGCCGCCGCCGGCCAGCTCGCCAGCAGCGCGCAGACCACGGCCAAAGCCCGCAGGGCAGATCTGCTCTGGCCAGATTTCGGCATGGCGCATCCCGAATGGCGTCGGTTGGACAGGCGGGCGAAACAATCCCGTGGCATCAGTGAAAATCTTGCACAGAGCCGGATAAAACTAAAGCCGATTCGCCCCTTGTCGCATTGGCGGCGTTGCGGGTTGCCGGCCCCCGTCAGCCGCCTGCAGAGTCGATCCATCGCCGGATGGCGGCGCGCTCCTGCGGTTCCATGAAGGTGATGTTGGCCGGCGGCATGGCATCGGTGATCCCGGCCTGAAGAAGGATCGACCGGGCGCGGCGCGCCATGTCGGCCGGGGTATCGAAGACCACTCCGCGCGGGGCACGCGCGATGCCGTCCCAGGCCGGCTCGCGCGAATGGCACATGGCGCAGCGGGACTGGATCACCTCTTGCGCGGTTTCGAAGCCCGTGGCGGCGACCAGCCGGGCTTCGGCCGGGGTCATCGGGCGGGCCTCGGCCTCTTCGATCGTTTCGCCGCCGCGCAGGGTGGACATCCAGATGATGGCCGCAAACAGCAGCGCGGTTGCCACCCATGTCCACCACGGTGCGCCGGCGCGGGCGTGGCGGGTGTTGAACCAGTGCCGGATCGTCACACCCATCAGGAACACCAGCGCTGCAATCACCCAGTTGTAGGCGGAGGCGAAGGCCAGAGGGTAGTGGTTCGACAGCATCAGGAACACCACCGGCAGGGTCAGGTAGTTGTTGTGGGTCGAGCGCAGCTTGGCGATGCGGCCGTATTTCGGATCCGGCTTGCGCCCGGCCATCAGGTCGGCCACCACGATCTTCTGGTTGGGGATGATGACGAAGAACACGTTGGCGGTCATGATCGTGGCGGTAAAGGCCCCCAGATGAAGCATCACCGCGCGGCCGGTGAACAGCTGGTCATAGCCCCAGCCCATGGCCACCAGCAGCGCGAACAGCAGCAGCATCAGCGCCGTCGGCCTCTCACCCAGCCCCGACCGGCACAGGCGGTCATAGACGATCCACCCAACCGTCAGCGAGGCGGCGGAAATGGCGACGCCCTGCCACAGCGCCAGATCGGCCTTGGCCGGGTCGATGAGATAGAGCTCCCCCCCCAGCCAGTAGACGATCGCCATGAGCGCCGCGCCCGAAGCCCAGGTCGCATAGCTTTCCCATTTGAACCAGGTCAGGTGTTCGGGCATGTGTTCCGGCGCCACCAGGAACTTCCGGATCTGGTAGAAGCCGCCGCCATGCACCTGCCATTCCTCGCCATGGGCTCCGGGAGGCAGGTCGGGCGCCTTGCGCAGGCCCAGGTCGAGGGCGATGAAGTAGAAGGACGAGCCGATCCAGGCAATCGCCGTGACCACGTGCAGCCAGCGGACCGCGAACGCGGCCCAGTCCCAGAAAATGACGGAATCGATCATCGGAGCAGCTTCCTTCGCGGTGGTGCGGTCAGGCTAGGCAAAGCGGCAATTCTTCGGTATTGCCGGATATTGCCAAGCTGTATCAAAAATCCCGGAACAATGTCCTATCTCGACAACATCCGCACCTTTGTCCGCGTCTATGAGCTGGGCAGCATGTCCGCGGCCGGGCGCGATCTGCGGATTTCTCCGGCGGTGACCTCGGCGCGGATCTCGCAGCTTGAGGACTATCTTGGCGTGCGCCTGTTCCAGAGGACCACGCGCAACCTTTCCCCGACCGAGCAGGGCCAGGCCTTCTACGGCGGCGCGGTCAAGATTCTCGAGGCCGTGGATGCGGCCGAGGCCCGGGTCATGGACCTGACCGACAACCCGCGGGGCACGCTGTTCGTGGCCGCTCCGCTGGGGCTGGGGCGGCGGCTTCTGGCGCCGGAGGTGCCGGATTTCCTTGACCGCTACCCCGAGATCAAGCTGCGGCTTCGCCTGACCGACCGAAACGTGGACCTCCCGCGCGAGGGGCTGGATCTGGCCTTCTTCCTGGGCCAGCCGCAGGACAGCACGCTGCGCATCCGCAAGATCGCCGATTGCCGCCGGGTGCTGTGCGCCGCGCCCGCCTATGTGGCGCGGCACGGGATGCCGCGGGGCGGGGACGATCTGGTGCGCGACGGGCACGAGTGCCTGAACCTGCGCTATCCCGGCGCGGCCGAGTTCCGCTGGCGGCTGGTGACGCCCGAAGGGCCGCGGAAATTCCACGTCTCGGGGCGTTACGAATGCGACGATGGCGATGTGCTGACCGGATGGGCGCTGGCGGGGCGGGGGATTGCGCTCAAGCCGGTGTTCGAAGTGGCCGATCACCTTGCCGCCGGGCGGCTGGTGCCGGTGGCGGTGGACACGCCGCCCGAGCCGGTGCAGATGGCCTGCCTGTTCACCCATCGCCGGCACCAGGACCCCAAGACGCGGCTGTTCATGGATTTCATCTGTGCCCGCCTTGGCGCGGTGGTGAAGGCGGGCACAGATGAAATCCATGAACAGCCGCGTC
>JALTNO010000258.1:8466-13696 GCA_027000645.1 Paracoccaceae bacterium
AAATACCCGTTCCTCGGCGCTAAGAACCACCGCATCCGCAACACCCCGAACCATCGCACCACCTCCAAAACCCACATACGAGTATGATACGGATTACAGTTCCAGGTGACTAGCCGAAGCGGTAGTTCGAGGCCGTCACCCCTCCGAACAGGTCCGTGTCGTGATAGGTTCGCGTGGCCGGCTCGGACTCGGCCGCGCCCAGGGCGACGAACAGGGGCACGAGGTGATCTTCCTGCGGGTGGCAGATGCGGGCACTGGGCGCCTGTTCCCAGGCAAGGACTGCTTCCAGCCGCTCTTGCGGCGGCAGCGCCATCGCTGCGGCCAGCCAGTCGTCGAAGGCGGCGGAGGGTTCGCGCGCTTCGGGGCCCATCATGCGCAGGTTGTGATAGCTCAGCCCCGACCCGACGATCAGCACGCCTTCGTCGCGCAGCGGCGCCAGCGCCCGGCCCAGCTCCACATGCGCCTGCGGGTCATAGTCGCGGCGGATCGAGACCTGGAAGATCGGCACCTCGGCTTTCGGATACATCACGTAGAGCGGCGCAAAAGTGCCGTGGTCGAACCCCCGTTCGTCATCCAGGCGCAGATTCAACCCGGCCTGCGCGGCAAGATCGGCGGTCCGCTCGGCCAGCTCCGGGGCGCCGGGTGCGGGATAGACGATTTCGTAGGTTTCGGGCGGAAAGCCGTAATAGTCATAGACCATCGGCGGCCGGGCCGCGTGCATCACGGCGAAATCATCGGTTTCCCAATGGCCCGAAACCACCAGAACGGCCCTGGGCGTGCAGCCGATCTGCTCGGGCATCTTCCGCAACGAGGTTTCGAGATTTGCCAGCTTGCGCCGCAGTCCCGGCAGCCACGGCCAGGGGCCGCCGCCATGGGAAATGAACCAGGTGGGCAATCTGTCGGTCATGCGATCTCCTCCGCGCGGTCGTTGCGTCTGCCGACAATCTGGCAGTTTGCAGCGGCCGATCACAGGCGTATCCGTGAACAGACCCTGTGCGCAGCGGCTCAGCTGCCCCGGTACGTGGAATATCCGAAGGGCGAAAGCAGCAGCGGCACATGGTAGTGCGCCGCCTGCGCCAGGCCGAAACGGATCGGGATCAGGTCGAGGAACCGCGGCTGCTGCGGCGGCGTGCCTGTCGCGTCCAGATAGGCCCCGGCGTGGAACAGCAGCTCGTAGACTCCGATCACGAATTCATGGGCGGGAAGGATCGGCGCGTCGGTGCGGCCGTCGGCATTGGTGGTCACGGAATGCAGGTGGTGACGGTCGTCTCCGTCGATGCGAAACAGGTCGATCCGCATCCCCTGCGCCGGGCAGCCGCGCGCGGTGTCCAGAACATGCGTCGTCACAAAGCCGCTCATCATTCGTGCCCCCTCTCCTGCGCCGCTGGCGAGTTGTCCAGGTATCACTCCTGCCTTGCCGGTCAGGGTCGTGCAAATCCTCCGGCTTTGACAGTGTTTTCTTGATAATTTGATAAACCGTCCGGTTGCGGAGGATTATGCAGGTGGAGGAAGAACCGGAGACCGGCATGAACAGATATCCCCGCGACATGATCGGCCATGGGCCCAACCCGCCGGACCCGCAATGGCCGAACGGGGCGAAGATCGCCGTGCAGGTGGTGCTGAACTACGAAGAGGGCGGCGAAAGATGCCTGCTGCATGGCGATGCCGAATCCGAGGCCTTCCTGTCAGAGATCGTCGGCGCCGATCCCTGGCCGGGGCAGCGCCACTGGAACATGGAATCGATCTACGAATACGGGGCGCGGGCGGGATTCTGGCGCCTGCACCGGCTGCTGAAGGATCTGCCCGTCACCGTGTTCGGCGTGGCCACCGCCCTGGCCCGCAGCCCCGAGCAGGTCGCTGCCATGAAGGCTTCGGGCTGGGAGATCGCCAGCCACGGGCTGAAATGGATCGACTACCGGGATTTTTCCGAGGCCGAGGAACGCGCCCACATGGACGAGGCGATCCGCCTGCACGAGCTGGTCGTGGGCGAGCGCCCGCGCGGCTGGTATACGGGGCGATGCTCGGTCAACACAGTGCGGATCGCGGCCGAGGAGGGCGGCTTCGACTGGCTGGCCGATTCCTATGCCGACGATCTGCCCTGCTGGCTGCGGGTGGCCGGGCGCGAACAGCTGGTGGTGCCCTATACGCTTGACGCCAACGACATGCGCTTTGCCACCGCGCAGGGGTTCAACGCGGGCGACCAGTTCTTCGCCTATCTGCGCGACAGTTTCGATGCGCTTTATGCCGAGGGGTTGGCCGGCGCGCCGAAGATGATGTCGGTGGGGCTGCATTGCCGGCTGGCCGGGCGGCCGGGGCGGATCATGGCGCTGAAGCGCTTTCTGGACCATGCGCGCAGCCATGAGGGCGTGTGGTTCGCGACCCGGGCGCAGATCGCCCGGCACTGGGCGGCGGTGCATCCGCCTCGGGACCGCTTGCGGCCGTCGCAGATGGACCGCGACGCGTTCGTGGCCACCTTTGGCGGCGTGTTCGAACATTCGCCATGGGTGGCGGAGCGGGCCTTCGAACTTGAGCTGGGGCCTGCCCATGACCGGGCGGAGGGGCTGCACAACGCGCTGGTGCGGGCCTTCCGCGCGGCGACGGAGCGCGAACGCCTTGACGTTCTTCTGGCCCATCCCGACCTGGCCGGCAAGCTGGCGCAGGCCAGGCGACTGACCCCCGAATCCAGCGCCGAGCAGGCCCAGGCCGGGCTGGACGCGCTGACCGACGAGGAACGCGCCACCTTCACCGAGTTGAATGCCGCTTACCGCGCCCGCTTCGGCTTTCCCTTCATCATTGCCGTGCGCGACCACGACAAGGCCGCGATCCTGGCCGCGTTCCGGCGCCGGCTGGAGAACGACCGCGATACGGAGTTTGCCGAAAGCTGCGCCCAGGTGGAGCGCATCGCCCGGTTGCGCCTGCGCGAGATGCTGCCATGAGGTCGATCCGCCCCCGGCCGCTGAGCGCGGACATCTTTGCGCCTTTCGGCGACGTGCTTGAGGCCGCGGGCCCGCCCGACCGGATTATCAATCGCGGCCGCTGCGGGCGGTGGCATGACCGGGCGCGGCTGGATTTTTCCGGTGGGCGGGCCGGGATCAGCCTGTTCGAGGCCCGGCCCTGCGCGCTGCCGCATGTGCTGGAGATGGTAGAGCGTCATCCGCTGGGCCCGCAGGCCTTCATTCCCATGCACCGGCGCCCCTGGCTTGTGGTCGTCGCCCCGGATCGGGGCGGCCTTCCGGGTGCACCCATGGCCTTCATCGCCGGGCCGGGGCAGGGGGTGAATCTGCTTCGGGGCACCTGGCACGGCGTGCTGACGCCGTTGCACGCGCCGGGGCTGTTTGCGGTGGTGGACCGGATCGGTCCGGGGGAGAACCTGGAAGAGCACTGGTTCGACGAGCCCTGGACCGTAACGGCGCTTTCGGAAGGGGTGCCCGAGGAGGGTGCCGAAGGCTGAATGGCGGCGGAGGCCGGATGGCGGGGGCTCTGCCCCCGCACCCCCGGAGTATTTTGGGCAAGATGAAGGGGTGTGGAGGATCGTTGCGCGGCCGGTACCGATCACATGCGGCCGGGCGTTGTGTACGTGTCGGGGACGTTTCAGCCTTGCGGGGCGGCCGTCATCAGCCGGGCGACCTCGAGCATGCGCGCCGAGAAGCCCCATTCGTTGTCGTACCAGCCGAAGACGCGGGCCTGCCGGTCGCCGATCATGCGCAGCTCGGGCCCCGCGATCACCAGCGATTCGGGGCGGGCACGCAGATCCGAGGACACCAGCGGCTCGTCGGTCCAGCCCAGCACTGATGTGGCCCTGACGGCCGTGTGCAATGCGGTTCCGAAGGTGTCGTGCGGCATCGGCCGGGCAAGTTGCACCACCAGATCCACCGAGGACACGCTGGCCGTGGGCACCCGCAGCGCCGCGCCGCTGATCCGGCCGGCAAGTTCGGGCAGGACATGATTGATCAGCCGCATCGCGCTGGTGGTTGTCGGGACCATCGACAGGGCGCCGGCGCGAGAGCGGGCGAAATCGTCACGCGGGGCGTCCACCATCGGCTGGCTGTTGGTGTAGCAGTGGATCGTGGTCATGTGCGCCCGCTCCACCCCCGCAAGATCGTCGATCACCCGCAGAAGCGGGGCAAGCGCGTTCGTGGTGCAGGAGGCGTTCGACACGATCCGCGCATTGCCCAGCCGGTCTTCGTTCGCGCCCAGCACCACCGTCACCTCGGCCGCCGGCGACGGCCCCGAGATCAGCACCTTGCCCGCCCCCGCCGTCAGCCCCCGCGCCGCCACGTCGGAATTGCGCGCGACGCCGGTGCAATCGAGCAGCACGTCCACCCCCGACAGGTCCACCCGCGACAGATCGTCCACATGCGACACCGGGATCACGTGCCCGCCCACCTCCAGCGTTTCGGCGCCGGTCCGCACCTCGCCGGGGTAGGGGCCGAAAATGCTGTCGTAGCGGAACAGGTAGGACAGCATGTCCAGCGGCGCGATGTCGTTGATCAATGCCACATCGACCGGCCCCGGCTGCGGCCGGGTCAGGATCTGCCTCAGAATCGTGCGGCCGATCCGGCCGAATCCGTTGATCGCAATCTTCATGGGCGCGGTATGTCAGGGACGGACAGCGGCCTCAATGCCCGGCATGTCCGGGTCAGTTGCAGGCGACCTGGGAATAGAAGGCGCCGGTATCGGTCTGATACATGGTCGAGCGGACCACCTTGCAGCCGGTCGCGGCCTCGATCGCGCGGATCCCCTGCGCCGTCCGCGTCGCCGCCGGGCGGCCGAAGGGGTTGAGGTCGTTGTTGTCGCGCACGGCCTTCCATGTGGCCGGCTCCTCGCTGATCTGCACCACGGCCCATTGCCGGCCCATCACCTGAACGGTCTTCGTCGGCTGTTCATTGGCGGTGGGCAGCGCGTTGCAGCCAGCCAGCAGAAGGGCGGCGGAAATGGCAAGGCGTTTCATGGGCTTCTCCGGTCTGACGACTCCGTGCCCGGACTGTTCCACATCCCCGCGCCGCTGTGAACCCCGCGTGCGGCCTCAGCGCCGCGACAGTTTCAGCGGCATGTGCCGGTTCACGTCCTTGTAGAGCAGATAACGGAACGGCCCCGGCCCGCCGGCATAGCAGGCCTGCGGGCAGAAGGCGCGCAGCCAGATGTAGTCGCCGGCCTCGACCTCGACCCAGTCCCGGTTCAGCCGGTAGACCGCCTTGCCCTGGAGAACATAGAGCCCGTGTTCCATCAC
>JALTNO010000259.1 GCA_027000645.1 Paracoccaceae bacterium
GTATTGCCGGCACCTCTTGCCTCTTTTAGAACTCGACAGTGTGGAACCGTCGGCCGATGACCCTCACTTGGAATTGCGGCATTCCCGACTTCGCGCGCAAACGGTCGGGGAAGGTGACATTCGGGCTTTCCCTCGCAACGGGAATCGGTTAAGCGTTCAATCTTGAACCATCATGCCTTTCGGTTCGCTGACACCGCTGCCCATTCCCCCTCCGAGGCCCGTCGCGCGAGCCTCCGTGCGGTAGCCGTGACTGCGCACAAGGGCTACACGCCACCCCCCCCTCATGTCCAGCAGAAACCAGGCCAAGGCCGAAGACGTCCGCTTCCGCGTCCTGCGCCTGCTCGAGGAAAACCCCACCGCCAGCCAGCGCGAAATCGCCAAGGCGCTGGGCATCAGCCTTGGTGGCGTGAACTATTGCCTGAACGCGCTGGTCGAGAAGGGCTTCGTGAAGATGCGGAACTTCCAGGAGGCCGAGGACAAGCGGAAGTACATGTACCTGCTGACGCCCAAGGGGGTGGCCGAAAAGGCGGCTCTGACCGGGCGGTTTCTGGCGCGAAAGATGCAGGAATACGAGGCGCTAAAGGCGGAGATTGAAGCGGTGCGGTCGGAGATGAAAAGAGGTTCTAGTTGATCCTCATTCCGATCGACCGAATACTGGGCAGGTGGCCCATCGACCATCTGGATGCCAAGGGACGCCGGCGGTGGCCGGATGAGGTGAAGGCGCGGATTGTGGCCGAGACGCTGGAGCCCGGGGCGACCGTGAATGCGGTTGCGCGGCGGTATGATCTGCGGCCGAACCATCTGTCGGAGTGGCGTCGGCTGGCCCGGGAAGGCAGGCTGGTTCTGCCCGCGGTTTCTGCCGGGTTGGACCGTGGGGTGGATTTCGCACCCGTGGTTGTGCGCGATGACGGACAGCCGGATCGGCGGACAGCCGGATCGCGGCCGGGATTGCGGCCCTGTCGAGCTGATTGTCGAGGGCATCACGGTTCGCCTGCAGGCGTCGACCCCGCCGGGGCACATCGCGGCGCTCGTCCATGCGCTGAATGCGGCGTTGTGATGCTGCCGGCAAATGGTGTCCAGATTCTTGTTGCCGCGCGCCCGGTGGACTTCTGCAAGGGTGAAGAGTGGCCGTAGCCCCACGCAAGGCGCAGGCTTCACAAGATCATCCAGACGGGCAAGTCCCCGATCGCCGAGGAGCGCATGTGCCTGATCCGCACCCTCTACCGTGTCGAGGCCGATATCCGTGGCCATTCTCCTGCGCAGCGCCTGGCCGTGCGACAGCAACGCTCGGTGCCGATCATGACAGAGCTGGAAACCTGGCTGACCACAAGCCGCGCCCGCGTCTCGGCCAAGACCCCGACAGGTGAGGCCCTAAAATACATCGCCAGACATTGGGAGGACCTCAACCTCTTCCTCACGGATGGCCGCATCGAGATCGACAGCAACCCGGTGGAGCGCCCCATCGCCCTGAACAGGAAAAACGCCCTGTTCGCCGGTCACGACACCGGCGCCGAAAACTGGGCCGTCATCGCCTCGCTCATCGAGACCTGCAAACTCAACGCCGTCGAGCCCCACGCTTGGCTGACAAAAACCCTTACGGCAATCGCGACCGGTCACAAACAGGCCCGGATCGAACAACTCCTGCACTGGAATTACAAACTCGATGTGTGACCGGGGCAACGCTTACGATATTACGGACTTCCGAGAAAATTAGCAGAGAAGGATATCGGCGTGAACAACCAAGTTGTTGAAGATTTAGTCATTAAATTTGCTGAAAAGACGGCGACTGTAGCAGTTGTAGGTTTGGGGTACGTCGGCCAACCCCTTGCTTTGCGCTACGCAGAAGTCGGCTATAAAGTGCTCGGGCTAGACATCGAGCAGAGCCGCGTTGACGAACTCAATAAAGGGCGCAGCAGTATCAAACATATCGACAATGCTCGTGTAGCGGCCGCGGTTTGCAGAGGTTTTAAGGCGACAACGGATTTCTCACGGATCGCCGAAGCCGACGGGATAATAATCTGCGTTCCAACACCACTCAACAAGTACCGCGAACCTGACTTAAGTTTTGTAACCGGAACATGCGACCGGATGGTTCCATATTTGCGGTCGGGGCAAGTGGTTTCGCTCGAAAGTACCACCTATCCAGGCACCACCAAAGAACTCGTGATTCCGCGGCTGGAACAGAACGGACTTGTTGTCGGTAAAACTATCTTCGCTGTGTACTCACCTGAGCGTGAAGATCCCGCCAATCCGGATTTCGCAACCAACACGATTCCCAAAGTTTTGGGTGGCTGTACAGAGAACTGCAAACGAGCCGGCCTTGCACTTTACGGGCATGCTATCGATCGGCTCGTCCCACTAAGTTCAACGGATGCAGCGGAATTGACCAAGCTTCTCGAGAACATCCATCGCGCGGTCAATATTGGGCTAGTTAACGAACTGAAGATCGTAGCCGACCGGATGGGTATCGATATTTTCGAGGTGATTGACGCGGCATCAACCAAACCATTCGGTTTCACACCATATTACCCCGGGCCAGGCCTTGGAGGTCACTGTATCCCAATCGATCCTTTCTACCTGACATGGAAGGCCCGTGAGTACGGGGTGAACACGCGGTTCATCGAACTGGCTGGCGAGGTAAACCGCAAGATGCCAGATTTTGTTTTTGGCAAGCTGGTGAATGCGCTGAATGATCGTCGAATGTCAGTCCGTGGTGCCAAGGTCATGGTGCTCGGAATAGCATACAAGAAGAACGTCGATGACATGCGCGAGTCACCCTCGGCAGTACTGATGGAAATGTTGCGCGACCACGGGGCCGAGATCAGCTATGCCGATCCGCACGTGCCGGTTTTCCCATCAATGCGTGAACACAGGTTTGATCTCTCGGCCACGCCGGTGACTCCTGAGAACCTAGCGGCACAGGACGCCGTGATCCTAGCGACCGACCACGATGATTTTGACTACGACATGATAAAGCGTCACGCTCGGGTCGTTGTCGATACGCGCGGGGTGTACCGGGAGCCCGCAGACCATATCGTACGCGCGTGATCGCCGTTTCCATTGCAAAATGAAACCAGTGTCAGTTCTCAGATCTGTTTGCCTCGATCCTGCGGGGCCCGTTTTTTATGTCCGGTTGAGCACCCGAGACTATGTGCGGACTTAACGGCCTATTCGCCTATCGCGCAGGGACCCGCCAGCCCGACGATGCGGAGTTGCTGGCGACGCGCGACCGGATGGCGGACCGGGGGCCCGACGGCGCGGGCGCCTGGTGGAGCAAAGATCGCAGGATCGGGCTTGGCCACCGGCGATTGGCGGTCATCGACCTCGACCCCCGGGCTGACCAGCCGATGCACGGCGTGGGAGGCCGGCACGTGATCGTGTTCAATGGTGAGATCTACAACTTGCCGGAGCTCCGCGTACTCCTCCAAGCAAACGGCTATGTGTTCCGAACCACTTCGGACACCGAGGCGCTGCTTTACCTCTACGATCTCGAAGGCCCAGCCATGCTCGACCGCCTGCGCGGAATGTTCGCATTCGCTATCTGGGACGGGGAAGAGCAGGCTCTGTTTCTCGCGCGCGATCCATTTGGCATCAAGCCGCTTTATTATGCGGACGACGGGTCGACCTTTCGGTTCGCCAGCCAAGTCCGGGCACTATTGGCAGGGGGCGCAATTTCTCGCGAGATCGAGCCGGCCGGCATTGTCGGCTTCCACATCTGGGGAAGCGTGCCAGAAC
>JALTNO010000260.1 GCA_027000645.1 Paracoccaceae bacterium
AGGGGCAGGGCTGGGGGGCCGTCACATAGAATTGCGGCGCGATCGGCAGCGTGTGGCGCATGTGGTCTTCCCGTTCGTCACCGGCGACGATAGCAACGCATCCCGCACCCGCCAAGGGGGAATTCGCCCCCGTTCAGACGCGGCGATTCAGCATCACCGTGCCGAGGATGGTATCGGTCAGCCCCTGCCCGCGCGCTGTGGTCAGCATCATCACGATCGAGATCACCTGAAGCGGCGAAATCATCATGCTGACGGTGTAGCCGGCGGTATGGGCCAGCGCCATGCCGAGGTCGAGCCGCCGGCCCGTCGCGTCGCGCAGTTCGATCCCGGCAAAGCGCATTCCCCAGGTGGCCGAGCCGCTCGCGATGGTCACCACCCGGTAGCCGAAGCCCACAAGGAAATAGAGCGCCACCCAGAAGAAGGCGCCGATGAAGGCGGTCATCACCACCGCCAGCGCCGAAAGCGCAAGGATGATGAAGCTGTCGATGATCCACGCCAGCAGCCGCTTGACAGGCACCGAGTCATAGAATTCCGGCTGGCGAAGGGGGTCGGGAAGGTGGCGCATGGGGAGTCACGGTAAACTGCTGGATCGGCCCCGGCAATCATGTCGGGGCCGATGGATGGGAGGGGTCCCGGCGCGCAGGCCGGGGCAGGCGCGGGGTGCCTCAGAGGGGGGGCGTGCCGTCGCCGTCTTCGTTGCGCCCGGTGTCGGGGCGTTCGGCCTTGCGTTCGCGCTCGGCCATGAACTGGTCGAATTCGGCCTTGTCCTTGGCCTCGCGCAGGCGCTCGAGGAAGGCCTCGAAATCCTGCTGTTCCCGCTCCAGCCGGCGCAGCGTGTCGGCCCGGTAGGCGTCGAAGGCCGAGTTGCCGGTGGGCGCCATCACGTCAAGGGTGCGGTGGCAGGAAGGATGGTTGCGAAAGAAGGATCCGGACATGCGTTTGCTCCAGAGCATGTAGAAGAGAATGGCCAGGCCCACGGGCCAGAAGAACACGAAGCCCAGGACCATCGCGGCGATCCAGGCGCCCTTGCCACGGGCGTCCATCCAGCTTTCGGCCCGCCGGAACCAGCCGGGGCGGGCAAGGTTGGAGAGCGGTGCAACGGGGGCGGCGGGAGGGTCGGGAAATGCGGTCATGGCGGCTGATCTCCTTTCGGTGCGCATGTAAATGCCTTTCACATTGCCAATGTCGGCATTTGCCCGCGGTATTGCAAGAGTTGATGTTAAAGTTTTTTACATCATTGCGATTATTCGGTGAAATCAGCGACTTGCGCCTTGGTGATCCGGGTCAGAACGGTCGGGGAGACGGGAAAGAGGTGGTGCGGCGTGCCCGCGGCGGCCCAGATCTCGGCAAACGCGGTCAGGCGCGGGTCGAGAAAGGCGCGGATCGGGTTGAGGTGGCCGACCGGCGCCACGCCGCCGATGGCAAAGCCGGTCTGCGCGCGCACCAGTTCCGCGTCGGCCCGGCCCAGCGGCTCGCCCGCCAGCCTTGCGGCCTTGTCCGGATCGACCCGGTTGCCGCCGGCGGTCAGGAACAGGATCGCCTTGCCCGACCGTTCGCCCCGGAAGATGATCGACTTGGCGATCTGGTCCACCTCGCATCCGACCGCGCGGGCCGCGTCCCGGGCGGTGCGGGCCAGTTCGGTTTCGCGGATGCGCGGGGCCACGCCGGCGGCTTCCAGCGCGGCGCGAACGCGGTCGAGGCTCTTGCTCATGGGCGGGCTCCGGTTCGAGTGTGCTGCGCATTCTCCGACTTTTTCGGGACATGGCAATCCCGCACCGTGCCCCCTTGCAGTCACCCCGGCCGCACCGCATGGTCGGGCCATGACGCTTGCCGACCGGATCACCCGCCTTCCCCGCGCCTTCGATTCCGATCTGGGTGCCGAGGCCCGCGCCGCCGTGCCCGGCCTGTCGGGCGAGCTCGCCCTGCTGGTCGCGGGCGCGGGCGGCTCCAGCCCCTATCTGAACGAGCTGATCCGGGCCGAGGCCGCGTGGCTGCCCGAGGCCTGCGACGACCCCGAAGCCGCCCTGCGTGCGCTGATGGACGAGGCGGCGGCGCTGGCGCCCGACCGGCTCGGGCCCGGGTTGCGGATCGCGAAGCGGCGGCTGGCGCTGCTGGTGGCGCTGGCCGATCTTGCCGGGGCCTGGCCGCTGGAGCAGGTGACCGGGGCGCTGACGGATTATGCCGATCTGGCGGTGGATCTGGCGCTCAAGGCCGAGATCGCCGCGCTGATCCGCCGCCGCAAGCTGCCCGGCATGGGCGAGGCGGACGTGGCCGATGCGGCCGGCCTGGCGGTGCTGGCCATGGGCAAGATGGGGGCGCGGGAGCTCAACTACTCGTCGGACATCGACCTGATCTTCCTCTTCGATGAAACCCGCTATGACCCGGAGGACTGGCACGAGGCGCGCGCGGCGCTGGTGCGGGCCACCCGCCGCGCCTGCGCGACGCTGAGCGACAAGACCGCCGAAGGCTATGTCTTCCGCACCGATCTGCGCCTGCGCCCCGACCCCGCGGTCACCCCCGTCTGCATTTCGATGGCCGCGGCCGAAACCTATTACGAAAGCCTCGGCCGCACATGGGAGCGCGCCGCCTACATCAAGGCCCGCGCCTGCGCCGGCGACGTGGCGGCGGGGGCGCGCTTTCTCGAAATCCTGCGCCCCTTCGTCTGGCGCCGGCATCTGGATTTCGCCGCCATCCAGGACGCCCACGACATGCGCCTGCGCATCCGCGAGAGCAAGGGAACCGGCGGGCCGATCACCATTGCCGGCCACGACCTGAAGCTGGGGCGCGGGGGCATCAGGGAAATCGAGTTCTTCACCCAGACCCGGCAGCTCATCGCCGGCGGGCGCGACCCTGACCTGCGGGTGCGCGGCACGGTCGAGGGGCTGGAGGTGCTGGCGCGCAAGGACTGGGTGCCGCAGGGGGTGGCCGAGGCGCTGGCCGATCACTACCGCGCCCTGCGCGAGGCCGAGCACCGCATCCAGATGGTGCATGACGCGCAGACCCACAAGATGCCGCGATCGCGCGACGGGATGGAGCGGATCGCCTGCCTGATGGGGACCGACGTGGACGGGATGACCGCGGATCTCACCCGCCGCCTGACCGAGGTGCACGAGCTGACCGAGGGCTTCTTCGCCCCCGATGCCGCCCCGCGGGAGGCAGCGCCCCTGCCCGAGGGGCTGGACGACTCGATTCTCGCCCGCTGGCCCAGCTATCCGGCCTTGCGCTCGCCCCGGGCGGCGCAGCTTTTCGAATCGCGGATCAAGCCCGAGCTTCTTTCGCGGCTGGCCCGCACCGCCAAGCCGGCCGAGGCGCTGGTGGCGCTGGACGGGTTCCTGGCCGGGCTGCCGGCGGGGGTGCAGCTGTTTTCCCTGTTCGAGGCCAACCCGCACCTGATCGACCTGCTGGTGGACATCGTGGGCACCTCTCCCTCGCTTGCGGCCTATCTGTCGCGCAACGCGGCCGTGTTCGACGCGGTGATCGGCGGCGATTTCTTTTCCGACTGGCCGGGGCGGGACGCGCTGATCGCGGATCTGGCCGCGGCTCTGAAGGGCGAGTCGGACTACGAACGCCAGCTGGACGCCGCCCGGCGCTGGGCCCGGGAGTGGCGCTTTCGTATCGGCGTGCACCACCTGCGCGGGCTGATCGACGGGCGTGCGGCAGCGGCGCAGTATACCGACCTGGCCGAGGCGGTGATCTCGGCGCTGCTGCCGCACGCCCGTCGATCAGCC
>JALTNO010000261.1 GCA_027000645.1 Paracoccaceae bacterium
TTCGGGGCCGAGATGCGCCTGTATCACCTGGCTCCGTTCAACCGGTCCGAGGTGCTGCACGGCTTTGCCGAACCGACGCGGGCGCTTGCCCGGCATGTGGGCCTGGCCGGGCCGCGGGTCATCTCGGCCGCCGGCCGCCGGGTCGGAACGCTAGGCCGGCAGGCGGCGACGATCCTGCACCGGCAATGGCCCGAGCCGGTCCTGGCGGCCAAGTCGCTGGTGGTTGCCGCCGCCGCCGCCGCAATCGCGCGCGAGCTGGAGGACTGGGGTGCCGATCACCTTCACGCCGAATTCGCCGGCCATCCCGCCACCGCCGCATGGATCGTTCACCGGCTGACCGGGCTGCCCTATTCGGTCAGCTGCCGGGCCCATGACATCTTTCGCAGCCAGCGGCTTCTGTCCGAAAAACTCGGGGCTGCGGCATTCGTGCGAACCGTGAGCGAGTTCGGGCGCGACTTCCTTCTTCGCCATGTCGAGGGCCTCGACCCCGGCCGCATCGAGGTCATCCACTCCAGCATCGACTGCGACTCGATACCGGCCCTGCCGCCGCCGCAGCACGAGCCTTTCCGCATTCTCTTCGTGGGATCGCTGCAGGTGCGCAAGGGCGTCGATATCCTGCTCGACGCTCTCGCCCGGCTTTCGGTTCCGGGCTGGCGATGCGACATCGCCGGGGACGGCCCGGATCGGGCGATGCTGGAGGCAAGGGCGCGCAGCCTCGGCCTGCAGGGCCGGGTGAGGTTCCTGGGCAGCCAGGATTTCGAGACGATCTCGCGGCTCTATGCCGGGGCAAGCGTCGTCGCGGTCCCGTCCATCATCGGACCCGCGGGGCGGACCGAAGGCATCCCCAACGTGGCGATAGAGGGACTGGCCTTTCAACGCCCGGTGATCGCCACCGACCTGTCCGGCATCCCGGAACTGATCCGGAACCGGGAAACCGGCCTGCTGATCGAACCCGGCTCGGCCGAGGCGCTCGGCCGCGCGATCGAGGAAATTCACGCCGACCCCGACGCCGCGTTCCGGATGGCCCGGCGCGGCAGGGCGCTGGTCGAGCGCGAATTCTCCCTTGCCGTCAATGCACGGCGGCAATTCGACCTGTTCGCGGCGCATGGCCGGGCCCTCGGGCCGGAGGCCGGGCAATGATCGCCGCGTTCTGGACCCTGCTTGCCGTCACGGCCTTTTCCCTGGCGGGCTACGGCCTGCTGTGGGCGGCTCTTGCCGCGCTGTTCGGGCGGCGCGATGACCGCCGCTCCCCCGGGCCGCTGAACGTCACCATGCTGATTGCCGCGCGCAACGAGGAACGGTCGATCGGGCGCAAGCTGCAAACCGTTCTGGCGCAGCAGATCGCGCCGCACCGCCTCGATGTGCTGGTGGTTTCGGACGGGTCCGAGGACGCGACCCTCAAGCGCGCCCTGGAAACCGGCGACCCGCGCGTGCGCGCGTTTCAGACCCCGGCCCATGGGGGCAAGGCGGCCGCGCTGAACGCGGGGCTTGCGCGTATTCGCCCCGAAACCGGGATCGTGATCTTTTCCGACGCCAACAGCATGTTGGCACCCGGTGCGCTGCGCGCACTTCTCGCCCCGTTTACCGACCCCGAGGTGGGCGGCGTCTGCGGCCGGCCCGAGCCCGAACGAGGCCCGCGCAAGGGCTGGCTGGGCCGGGTGGAGCGGCTGTTCTGGGCCTATGACAGCGCCTTGAAACGGTCCGAAAGCCGGCTGGGCGGGGCCGTGTCGGCGCAAGGCACGCTTTACGCGATGCGCCGCGACGATCTGCCCGACACGATCCCCGAAGACGTCGCCGACGATTTCTTCATCTCGGTTCAGGCGCCCGACCGGGGGCACAGGCTGGTCTTTGCCCCCGAGGCCGTCGCCCGCGAAGCGGTCACCGACCGCACGGGGGACGAGTTTCGCCGCCGGGTGCGATCGACCGAACGCGGCTGGCGCGGGCTGATCCGCATGGCCCGGCTGATGAACCCGTTCCGGCACGGGCTTTATGCGGTGCAACTGTTCTGCCACAAGGCCCTGCGGCGGCTGGTGGCCTTCGTGCTGCCGGCTCTGTTCGCGGTGAACGTGGCCGTGGCCGATCAGGGCTGGTTCCCGGCGGCGTTCCTGACCGGGCAGATCGCCGTTTACGGGCTGGGCCTCGGCGCCCTCGCATCGCGCCGGCTTGCGGCCCTGCCCGGCGCCGGCGCGTGCGCCTTCTTCGTCATGGGCCACGCGGCGATGGCGCTCGGCATCCTGCGGGCAAGCTTCGGGATACGCAGCACCCGTTGGGCCCCGGCCAGGGAGGAACGCCGGGAATGACTGACGCACCGGCAGAACGCCCCGCGACCGCACGGCCCGGCCTGACGGTGTGCATCGACTCCGCGCTGGAGGGCGCGGAGCTGAGCGCCGCGCTGGAATTCCTGCGCCGCTGTCCGTCCGGTTCATGGATGCAGCGGCCCGACTGGCCCGCCCTCTGCCCGCCCCCGCCACGGCACCGGCATGTGGTGCTGAGGGCATTCGACCGAAACGGCCTTGCCGGACTCGGCCTTGCCCGGCTGACGCGGATGGCTCCGGGGCGGTATCTCGCCAACATGCGCCGCGGGCCGGTCACCCCGTCGATCGAAGGACTGCGCGACGTTCTTTCCGCCTTTGCCGATGCCCTGCGCAAGGGGGGGAGCTGTTCGTTCGTGTTCAATCCCCGCTGGGCCGGAGAGGCAGAGGTGGATGCCGTCGGGCGGATTGCAACGGGGCTGGGCGCCCGCCGGCTGCCGCTTGCCGAACAGTCGCTGCATTGCGCCACCGCCCTGGTGGACCTGTCGGGCGACGAGGCCGCACTGTCGGCGCGGATCAAGCCCCGCGCGCGCCGGCAGATCCGCAAGGGGACCACCGCCGGGCTGCGGGTCCTGCCGGCCGCAACCCTGGCCGAAGCCCGCCTGTTCGCCCCGATCCTCTCCGCCTTCCTGCACCGCCGCGGGCTGGGTTCGGAGTCCATCCCGCCGGTGGAGCGCATGTGGGACATGACCCGCGAAAAGGGCGCCTTTCTGCTGGGCCGGCTGCAGGACCGGGTGGTCGCGGGACATGTGGTCATCGATGACGGGGACAGGGCGTTCTGGCTTGCGATGGCAAGCGAGGAGGGGCTGAAGGACATCCCCGCCGGCTACCTGCTGGTGTGGGAGGCCATGAAGACGGCCCAGGCGCAGGGTTTCCGCTGGTACGACATGGCAGGGGCGCCCCCCCGGCATCTGCTGGCGGATCGGGAAATTCCCGCCGGGATGCGCAACCGCCACCAGTTCAAGACCGCCTTCGCCCCGGTCGAGGTGCCGCTGGTTCCGGCCTGGGTGCTGCCCCTGCGCCGTCCCGATCACGACATCCTGTTCGCCCTGCGCCGCATCTACCGGCGCCAGAAGACGTGGCGGAGGGCGCGATCATGACCCACGCCATCTTCGTCCTCGGTCTTCAACGCAGCGGTACGACGCTGGCCGCGAACCTGCTGGCGGCACATCCCGACATCGCCGCGGTCACGGCCGAACGCCATCACGGGGTGCATGAAAGCGTGTTCTTTTCCCATTTCGCGCGCATCCACGGCGACTGGTCCGATACCGAGGCGCAAGAGCGCATCGTCCGGGACTTCCTGCGCAGCGACTATTTCCGGCTGACCGGGCTGGACGAGGATCTCGTGCGGGACTGCGCCCGCCAGAGCGCGTCGGCGGGCGCCTTCTTCGGTGCGGTCATGGATGCGCTGGCCGGATCGCGCGGGGCACGCGCATGGGTGGAAAAGTCACCCCACCACACGCTTCTGGCCGACACGATCGCGGCCCGGCTTCCGCGCGCGGTGTTCCTGTGCGTCACGCGCGACACCGAAGGGCTGTTGCGCTCGCGCCTGTGGTCCTACGGCCGGCACCCGCCCCCGTACCCGCGGCGCGCGCTCCCGGTGGCCCGCGCGGCCGCATCCAACGTGTTCCACCGCCGGCACATGGCCGCGCTGACCGACCGGATCGGACCGGACCGGGTCTTTCACGTCACGTTCCGCGATCTGCGCGACGACCCCGATCACGCACTTGCCCCACTCCTGAACCGGCTGGGACTTGCGCGGCCGGACGGGCTGCGCCCCGAATTCGCGCCGAATTCGAGCTTCGCCTCCGATTCGGAACGCGACCGTGCGCTCTCCTCCGCCGATCGGAAACTGGCCCGCCTGGTGGAAACCGCCGCCGAAGCTCTGCCGCAGGGATTGCTCGCGGCATTGCAGCGGCGTCTCGCGGCCCGTCGTCCCACGCGCTACCCGGCCTGGGTCTGGCCGCCGGATGATGCCGCACCGGAAGAGGACCACGTGCCATGACCGGCAAACCGAGGATCGAGGTCATTGACCGACTGGACGGGCTGGACTCCCTGTCACCGGCTCTGGAGGAGCTTGCCCGGTCGAACCGCAGGGCGCGCGCCTTCGACCGGCCCGGCTTCCTGCTGCCGCTGGCCCGCGCGGCGATGACCGAGGGCCGGAAGCCGATGTGCCTGGCAGCGTGGCGCGGGCAGGATCTGTGCGGTTTCGCGCCGATCTTCGCGCGCCGCTCGGTCCGCGCCCTGTTCGGCTGCCGGCTGGGCCCGCCGCGGTTCGGGGAAACGCCCCAGTTTTCGCTGCTCGCGGCGCCCGAAGATGCCACCGACGAAATCGCCGCGGCACTGGCCCATCACCTGCGAAAGCTCCCTTGGCTCGAACAGAGATTCCCGCTCGAATCCACCGATTCCGTTTTCGCGTCGGCCTGGGCGGATTCCTTTGCCACCCCCGGATTTTCGGTCAGGCGCGCGCCGGGGCCGATGCTTCATGTTGCCAGCGGAGCGAAAAGCGGCGACGACTATCTTCGCATGCTGTCGGGAAAGGCGCGCAACCGGATCCGGCGGTATCGGCGCCGGCTGGACGAAGGGGGCGGCGAGATCGAGATGCTGACCGGCCCGATCGACGTCGAACCCTGCATCGACGATCTCCGCGAGATCGTCAGGCGCAGCTGGAAAGCCACGGCGAGGATGCAGTCCGCCGGGATGCGGCTTCTTGCCGGGCAGATCCGCAATCTCGTGCCCGACGGCACCATGCGCCTGTGGTTCGTCCGCGCCGGCAACCGGCGGGTCGCGGTGAACCTGGAACTGAAGGACGGCGCCGGGCGGCGGTCAGGGTATTTCAGCGCGCAGGATCCCGCCGCGAACAAGCTCTATCCCGGTCTCAATCTCGTGGTAGCGATCGTGCAGCAGGCCTTCGATGACGGCGCCCGCCAGATCGACTACTGGAACGCGCGCGATTACGTGAAGCCGATGGCCACAGGGCAAAGAGAGACGATCGCGCTTTCGATCACCCGCACGGACGCGATTTCGCGGCTCCGGCTGGCGGCGTGGCGGCGCCTGCGCCGGAACGGAACGCGGGAGAGCGACGCCTCTACATGAAATAGAAATCGTCCGCGCCGAGATCGGAAAGCGAGACGTTCTTCAGCAGCATGGTCGTCACGCCGTAATGAACCAGAACGTCATTGCCCTGATCGATCCAGTCGATGCGGGAACTTTCGCCGGCCGGGACCTTGAAGCCGATCCGGTCCACCCCCGGCGTGAAGTCGGCCACCACGTCGTTGCCGCCATTGTTCACGAACACGAACACGTCACTGCCTGCGCCGCCCTTCATGAAATCATCGCCGCGGCGGCCGTTCAGGATGTCGTCCCCGGCCCGGCCGAACAGTTCGTCATCGAACTTTCCGCCATTGAGCGTGTTGTCATTCGCGTTCCCCTTCAGGGTCTTGCCGAAATAGCTCCAGTCGGGATCGGCAAGTATCGTTGCCGGGTTTGCCTCGGTGCCGCCGCGGTAGATCGTTTCAGCCTCGTTCACGGCCTCGCGCAGGTCCGGCCTGTAAAGCTGCGAGGTGCCGTTGTCGTCAACGGTTATGGCGACATTCCGGATGGCGATTGCCGCCGCGCTGTCGCGATTGGCATTGGCGGTCAGGCCCACCTGGACCCGGTCGATATCGCCGCCCTGCAACGTGTATCCCGAACCCGCGACTGCTCCGGGCGTGAGCATCGTCGCGCCGCGCTCATTGACCACCAGCGCCCCGTCAAGGAACACCTTGACCCGACCGGTCGTGGCGTCTCCCGGCGTCATCACCACGCGCAGGCTGTGCCACTGGTCGGCCTGAAGCGGCCCGTCCTGGTCGGCCTGCCAGAATGTCGATTCCCCGATCTTGGCCCGGTCAACGCGAATGTAGCCGTCGCGAAGCTGGATCCGGATGCCCGGGTTGGTGCCGATGCTGGCATTGTTGCTTTCGAAATCGGCAATGTAGATCGAGCTTGTCGGACTGCCCGCCGGGATCTTGAAGCCCATCTTCAGCGTGATCGCCCCGCTTTCATCCACCGGAGCGAACCCGGTGCTGAGCGCCGACTTGGCCACCTTGGTGCCGGCCGCATCGCCGCGAAAAAGAGCCACCTTTCCCGATTTCGTCAGATCGATGCGCCCGTCCTGCAACTGCAGGATCGTGTTGAAGGCGGCATTGCCGCCGGTTGGGAAATACCCGGTCCGATACATGCTTTTCCTCCCGAAGGTGCGAATGCTGCACGATCGATGCCGGTTTCTATCTCAGAGATTCGCGACGAGATTCAGGCACCATGCCGATCAACCGCGATTCCGGCAGCTTCCTGCCGGTTCGGCGAACTGCGCCCGGCGGTCGTTCGCCGGAATCCGCCTTCCAGCCGCCCGTGCGAGGCCGCCGGGTGCCTTGAGACGTCATCCGCCGACACCGGGCCCCGAATCATGCCCCTTGTCAGGCGCCTCATCACGCCCTTCCATCGCCATGGCGGCGGCCTCGCCAGCCCCCGGCTCCGAGGCCGAGATCCATCGGGCTGTGTAGTCCTTCGCCATCTGGACCGCCGACGGGAGGTCCATCCCCTGCCCGAGCAAACAGGCAATCGCGGTTGACAGCGTGCAGCCCGTTCCCCGCCGCCCGCGGGCCCGGCGGGGGGAGGAATACCGGATCGTCCCGCACCGGTCGTGAAGGATGTCGGTGCAAAGCGGCCCCGATCCATGCCCGCCCTTCACCAGAACCGCCCCCACGCCGGCGCCCAGCAACATGCCGGCGCGCTCGCGCGCTGCCGCCGTCCTGCCTGCGGATCGGGTGAGGCGCTCGAACTCGGGCAGGTTGGGCGTCACGACCCGAACCAGCGGCAGCAGGTCGCGAAGCATCACCTCGACCCCCACCCCGTCCAGCAGCTCGGCGCCCGAGGTGCTTTGCAGGACCGGATCAAGCACGACAGGACAGGCCACCGCCCCCAGGGCATCGGCAACCGCTGCCACGATCTCCGCATTGCCCAGCATCCCGATCTTGATCGCATCGACCGGCCCGCCTTCGAACGCCGCCTCTATCTGGGCCGAAACGGTGCGCGGGGAAAGAAGGGCGACATCCTTCACCCCTGCATCGGTCTGCGCCGTCACCGCGGTCACTGCGAAGGTGCACTCGACGCCAAGATCAAGGGCCACGCGCTGATCGCGGAACAGTCCGGCGCCGGCGCTGCTGTCGGTTCCGGCGACCAGGAGGATCCGCGTCATGGCTCCCCCCCGCCAGCAGGGCGAACGCACCCGGATATCAGCCTGCCGCCCTGATCCATTCACGGGTCCTTTCCTCGGGGCTGACGGCACGGGCGATGTCGGTGACGACGGCCGCACTGTCGGCTCCGGCAGCAAATACGCCGGGCAGGCGCTCGGGCGTCAGCCCGCCGATGGCCACCAGCGGCAGGGCACCGATGCGCGCCTTCCACTCCCGCAGGCGGTCGAGCCCCTGCGGCGCCCAGGGCATCTTCTTGAGCAGGGTCGGCCAGATCGGACCAAGCGCCACATAGGCGGGGTCGCAGGCAAGGGCGCGGTCAAGCTCGGCCTCGTCATGGGTGCTGATGCCAAGGCGGATCCCGGCGCGGCGCAGGGCGGCAAGATCGGCGCCGTCCAGATCCTCCTGCCCGAGATGGACGAAATCCGCCCCCGCCTCGATGGCCAGCCGCCAGTGATCATTGACCACCAGTTGCGCGCCATGGCGGGCGCAGCATTCCAGGCCGCGGGCGATGTGGCGGCGCATCTCGTCCGTTGCCATGTTCTTCAGGCGCAACTGCACAAGGCGCACGCCAAGCGGCACAAGCCTTTCCAGCCAGTCCGCGTCGCCGACGATCAGGTAGAACCGATCCAGCATCAGGACAGCTCCGCCAGACCGATCAGCGGGGTGGAGGGAACGGCCATGTCGCGCGGGGGCATCAGCCCGGCGGCGTGGGCCTCGTGCCCGGCCTCGACCGCGCGGGCGAAGGCGCGCGCCATCGCCACCGGATCGCCAGCCCCGGCAACGGCGGTATTCAGCAGCACCGCGTCAAAGCCCAGTTCCATCGCCTGCGCGGCATGGCTGGGCGCTCCGATTCCCGCATCGACGATCAACGGTACATCCGCGAAATGCGCCCGCATGGCGCGCAGGGCCTCCATGTTGCGCAGCCCCTGCCCCGAGCCGATCGGCGCGCCCCAGGGCATCAGCACCCGGCAGCCCGCCGCCAGGAGACGCTCGCCCACGACGAGGTCCTCGGTGGTGTAGGGAAACACCTCGAACCCTTCGGCGCAGAGGATCTCCGCCGCCTCGACAAGGGCGAAGACATCCGGTTGCAGGCTGTCGGAATGGCCGATCACCTCGAGCTTGATCCAGCGCGTGCCGAACAGCTCGCGGGCCATGCGGGCGGTGGTCACGGCCTCCTTGACGGAATGGCAGCCGGCGGTGTTGGGCAGGATCCGGCAGCCCGTCCGCGCCACCAGCGCGTGAAAATCGGCACCTCCCCCGCCCTCGCGCCGCAGCGAGACGGTGACGACCTGCGTGCCCGAGGCGGCGATGGCCTCGGCCAGGATCGCCGGCGAAGGATATCGCGCCGTGCCCAGAAGCAGGCGCGAGGCGATCTCGGTATCGTAAAGGCGCATCTCACCCTCCCTGCATGGGGGCCAGAACCTCGACGCGGTCGCCGGGGGTCAGGGCGGTCCGATCGCGTTCGTGGCGCGGCACGAATTCGCCGTTGAGCGCGGTGGCCACGCAGGCGGCCTGAAACCCGAACTCTTCGACCAGCGCCGCAAGCGTCGTCGAGCGGGCCTCGCGCTGTCTGCCGTTGATCACCAGTTTCATGCCGGAACTCCGTGCATCATATCGGGGGCATGGCGGTTGCTGACCTGCCGTGCCAGCCGTTCGGCCATGGCCGGGGCCATCAGAAAGCCGTGGCGGTAGAATCCGTTCACGAAAACGCGGTCCGTGCCGTGACGGATGGCCGGCAGGTTGTCGGGAAAGGCCGGGCGCAGGCCGGCTCCGGTTTCGATCAGGGCGGCTTCGGCGAAGGCCGGGTGAAGCGTGTAGAGCGCCGAAAGAAGCTCCATCGCCGAACGGGCGGTGATCGGGCCGTCGTCGTCGGATTCGATCATGGTCGCGCCGACCAGAAAGCGGCCCTCGTCGCGCGGCACGACATAGACGGGAAAGCGCGGGTGCAGAAGGCGGACGGTGCGGGTCAGCGCCACCTCCCGCGTCTGCACCATCAGCATCTCGCCCCGCACCGCGCGCAGGTCGGACAGGGCGTCGCGGGCGGCAAGGCCGCGGCAGTCGATGACCCGCCCGCGCGGGAGCGCATCGCAACCCAGCAGCAGCGGCACGCCGCGGGCGCGAAGGTTTTCGGCCAGCGCCTCCATGGCCCGGCGGGGATCGAGGAAAGCTTCTTCGGAGAAGAACAGCGCCGCGTCGAACCGCCCCGCGAGGTCCGGCTCAAGCCCGGCAATGGCGTCACGGTCCAGTCGGCGATGCCCTTCGGTGCGGACGGAAAAGCGGTCCAGCTCGGCCCGGTCGCGCGGCGGGGCCACCACCAGCGTGCCGCGGCGCACCACGCCGGGCACCCGCGCCGCCCACCAGTCCACCGCCTCGCGCCCCAGCCGCAGCACCTCGGGCGGGGCGATTTCGGCCTCGCAGAAGGGGGCCAGCATCCCGCCGGCATACCATGACGCCCCGCGCGGAGCGGGATCGGTGTCGATCACCTCGACCTCGTGACCGCGTTCGGCCAGAACCGTGGCGCAGCACAGCCCCGCCACCCCCGCGCCCAGAATGGAGAATTCCGTCATTCCGCCCCTCCCGCCGGCAGGTAGATCTCACCGGCTTCGCGGAATTTCTCGGCCATCGCCCGCATCCCCTCTTTCTGCGCCTCGGCGCGAATGTCCTGCGATATCCGCATCGAACAGAATTTCGGCCCGCACATGGAGCAGAAATGGGCCACCTTGTGCGCCTCTTTCGGCAGGGTCTTGTCGTGGAAATCCCGCGCCGTGTCGGGGTCGAGCGAGAGGTTGAACTGGTCTTCCCAGCGGAACTCGAACCGGGCGCGGCTGAGGGCGTCGTCGCGCTGCTGCGCGCCTGGGTGCCCCTTGGCCAGGTCGGCGGCATGGGCTGCGATCTTGTAGGTGATCACCCCGGTCTTCACGTCGTCGCGGTCGGGCAGGCCGAGATGCTCCTTGGGGGTGACGTAGCAGAGCATCGCGGTGCCGTACCAGCCGATCATCGCGGCCCCGATGGCGCTGGTGATATGGTCGTAGCCCGGCGCGATGTCGGTGGTCAGCGGCCCCAGCGTGTAGAACGGCGCCTCGCCGCAGGTTTCAAGCTGCTTGTCCATGTTGGCCTTGATCTTGTGCATGGCCACGTGGCCCGGCCCCTCGATCATCACCTGACAGTCCTTCGCCCAGGCGATTTCGGTCAGCTCGCCCAGGGTTTCCAGCTCGGCGAACTGGGCCCGGTCGTTGGCATCGGCGACCGAACCGGGCCGCAGCCCGTCGCCCAACGAAAAGCTCACGTCATGGGCGCGGGCGATGTCGCAGATTTCCTCGAAATGCTCGTAGAGGAAGCTTTCGCGGTGGTGATGCAGGCACCATTTCGCCATGATCGAGCCGCCGCGGCTGACGATGCCGGTCACCCGGTCCACGGTCATCGGGATCATGTGCAGCCGCACCCCGGCATGGATGGTGAAATAGTCCACCCCCTGTTCGGCCTGTTCGATCAGGGTGTCGCGGAAAACCTCCCAGCCGAGGTCTTCGACCACGCCGCCCACCTTTTCCAGCGCCTGATAGAGCGGCACGGTACCGACCGGCACCGGAGCGTTGCGGATGATCCATTCACGGGTGTTGTGGATGTTGCGCCCGGTGGAGAGGTCCATCACCGTATCCGCGCCCCAGCGGATGGCCCAGACCATCTTGTCCACCTCTTCCTCCATCGAGGACGTTACCGCCGAGGTGCCCATGTTGGCGTTGATCTTCACCAGGAAATTGCGGCCGATGATCATCGGCTCGGATTCGGGGTGGTTGATATTTGCCGGGATGATGGCGCGGCCGCGGGCGATTTCCTCGCGCACGAATTCCGGCGTCACGCAGTCGGGAATGGCCGCGCCCCAGTCCTGCCCGTCGCGGGCGGCAGCCTCGCGCATGGCCTCGCGCCCCAGGTTTTCGCGGACCGCCACGAATTCCATCTCGGGCGTGACGATGCCGGCGCGGGCATAGGCCATCTGGGTCACCGCCTGCCCCCGCCGGGCGCGCAGAGGCTGCCGCCTGCGCGGAAACTCCGGCACCAGCCGCGCCCCTTCGGCAAAGCCGTTGTCCGCCGGCTGCACCGGGCGGCCCTCGTGAGGTTCCACGTCGCCGCGGGCCTCGATCCAGCCCCGGCGCAGCGGCGCCAGCCCCTTGCGAATGTCGATTTCCGCCTTCGGATCGGTATAGGGGCCGGAACTGTCATAGACGATCACCGGCGGCTCTCCGGCGGTCGGGTGCAACGCGATCCGGCGCATCGGCACCCGGATATCGGGGTACAGCTTTCCCGGCAGATGGATCTTTTCGGATGCCGGCAATGCGCCGACGGTGACCGAGGGGGAAGGACGGTTCATCTGGGCTCTCCTCAAGCGTTCACTCAAAAAGACCCGACGTTGAACGATGAGGCAGAAAGTGGCCCATGTGGCCCGAAGATCGGACTCCCCGGCGGGAGCGCTCTCCGATGTGCTTCCTACGCCAGTATCAACTGGGTCAGGTTCAAAGGGTCGCTTCGCCGCACGGTCGGTGCCGTGCCGTCAGCCTCTCAGTCCCCCTGGCGGGACTCCCCTGCGTGGGTGCGAGTCGTAGTTTCCGGCCCCGGCGCTGTCAACAGCGGCGGCCGCACGCGGTGCACCGTCCTTCGGTCTTGATCTGGGTCATTGTGCGTCACACATCTTCGCGCAAGTGTCCTGCTCTGCCCGTTGGGGGTGAACATGCTCGCATCATGCGATTTTCCGGAGAGCCACGAATGATCTCAGGTTCGGTCGAGGCAAGAGGCAAGTCCGGGCGATCCGCCGCCCGAGAGGGCAGCGACGCCGCCGATCTTGCACTGATCGCGAAGCGCGAGGCATTTCTGGGATTCCTCGCCCGGCGCCTCGGCAACCGCGCCGACGCCGAAGATGTCCTGCAGGAATTCTGCCTGCGCGTCCTGGCGCGCAAGGGCCAGCTGCGCGATGCCCGGCGGCTGGAATCCTGGCTCTATTCCATACTTCGTTCGGTTCTGAACGACCACTTCCGCAAGATCGGCCGGCACGTCCGGCTGGGCCGGGCCTTCGGCCACGAACTGCAACTCGCCGAACCGGAACCCGACGCCGCCGAGACGATGGCCCATGTCTGCAACTGCGTACAGGGACTTGTGCCGCAGCTTCGGGCATCCGATGCCGAACTGATCCGGAGGATCGACATGGCCGAGGAAGACCGGGCCAGTGTCGCCGCCGACCTGGGCCTGTCCCGGGGCGCCCTCGCGGTGCGGCTGCACCGGGCCCGCGCCGCGCTGCGCGAACGGCTCCTGGCGCATTGCGGCGGTTGCTGTTCCGACGGTTTCGACGATTGCTCGTGCACGCCTTCCGGATGCGAGAACCCGGTTTCGGGCAGCCATTGCGATCACGCGACCGGCTGAACGATCCTGCCCCGCAAATCGGCCCTCCGTCGCCCGAACGGTCGGCATGGGACATCGCGACCCCACGTTCTGTAACGCCTCGGCGCGAGGAGCGTCCCATATGACGGGAACATCGGCCGCCCGGACCCGAAGACGCGGAAAACCGCTGTATCGGGGCCGGCCGGGGCCGGTGTCTCTGCGGGCGCGGCAGCGTGACGCGGGCGGGCCCGGCATCGATTCCATCAACCGGGTCCGCAGGGCCCGACAGGAGGACGGGAATGAAACTTTTCGGCAACAGGATTCGCATGACTCGACCGGTCAGGCGGGAAGAACCGGGCACCGGCACGACGGAGAACGACGTTCGTGATAAGGATTGTTGTGGCGGCGGAGCGGCAAGGCGGCATTCCGGCGAACATTCGGGGTGTTGTGGCGGCCGGCACAGGGAATCGCCGAAAGACCGCCCACACGGATGCTGTGGCGGCCACGGGTAGCGACCGGACCTGCACCGGCCTGATTTCCCGCTCTCCGCGCCTGGCCGGAGGCATCCCCCGGCAACCGCAGCCCGACGCCCGACGCCCGAATGGCTGCCGGGCGCTGCAGATCGTTGCAACCGCAGACAAGGAGAAATCAGGATGTATCCCAACCCGGAAAATGCCCGCGCTGCGGCCCGTTCCATGGGCAATGCGCGGAGCGC
>JALTNO010000262.1 GCA_027000645.1 Paracoccaceae bacterium
TCTGGTATTCCTCGGATTCGAACAGCGCCGGGATCTCGATGGCCAGATCGTCCACGAGGTCTTCCATCGCCTGGCGCAGTTGCGTCGCCATGCCCGGCGGCAGGCGCAGTGCGCGCGGCTTGTGCGGTGCGGCGAAGTTGTTGACATAGGCCCAGTCGCAGGGCACGGGCAGGTCGCGGGCGCGCTCTCTGAGCAGTTCGGTCACCGCCCGGTGCCGCCCGGTCCCCGAGGCGCCCAGCACGAACAGGTTGAAATCCCGGTGACCGATCCCGGCGGCCAGGCGGATAGCGTCGATGGCCCGGTCCTGCCCGATCAGCCGGTCAAGGCCCTCCACCTCGGCGGTCGAGGCAAAACCCAGCGCCTGCGCGTCGCAGCGCCGCCGCAGCATCTCGGGCGCAAGTCCTTGCGGTGCAGATCCGTTGTCGGGCATGGCAGTCCCCTTCGCCGCGTGACGATGGCGCAATGCTGGACCGGGGCGGGCGGGTGCTCCTTGATCTGGGTCATGGCGCCCGGGCCGCCGGAGCCGGCACCCCCACTGTGCATCCGCCGCCGCGCCCGGTTCAAGTCCAATCGGCGGCCGACGAGACCGGAGCGACGCGCCCGGCCGGGGCGGTTCAGGTGAACTGTTCGGCGATCAGGCGCTCCTCCAGCCCGTGGCCCGGATCGAACAGAAGCCGGTGGCGGATCGAATCCTCGGAATGGATCTCGACCCAGTCGATATCCGCGATCGAGATCGAATCGGCATCCGCCATCACCGGGCGCTTGTCCGCATCCAGCACGTCGAAACGCACCACCGCCGATTTCGGCAGCAGCGCCCCGCGCCAGCGGCGGGGGCGGAAGGCGGCAATCGCCGTCAGCGCCAGCACGTCCGACCCGATCGGCAGGATCGGCCCGTGGGCCGAGTAGTTGTAGGCGGTCGAACCTGCCGGCGTGGACAACAGCGCCCCGTCGCAGACCAGTTCGGCCAGCCGCAGCCGGCCATCCACGGTGATGCGCAGCCTGGCCGCCTGCGGGCCGGCGCGCAGCAGCGACACCTCGTTGATGGCCAGCGCGTGGTGCAGCTTGCCCGAGCGGTCCATGGCGGTCATGGCCAGCGGGTTGAGCACCACCTCCTCGGCGGCCTTCAGCCGCTCGATCAGGCCGGTTTCGGCGTATTCGTTCATCAGGAAGCCGATGGTGCCGCGGTTCATGCCATAGACCGGCACGTCCAGATGCTGGTAGCCGTGCAGCGTGCGCAGCATGAACCCGTCGCCGCCCAGCGCCACGATCACGTCTGCCTCTTCGGGAGGGACGTTGCCATAGCGGCTGATCAGTGCCGCGCGCGCGGTCTGGGCGACCGGCGCATCGCTGGCCAGAAAGGCGATCTTCAGGGTCATGTCACGAGGTTCCGGTGCTGCCCATGTGGTTCCGAGACAATCACAGCTTTCGGGCCAAGGCCAGTCTTGCCGCGCCATTTGCACGATATGTCGCTTTACGGCCTTTTCGCGCGGCCGGGTTTCCTTTAGGAAAGCCGCCATTCCACGCTGACCATCGGAGCACCCATGAACGCGTCATCCCGTGATACCGGCTTTTTCACCGAACCCCTCAGCCAGCGCGACCCGGAACTGTTCGCGGCAATTTCCGCCGAGCTGGGCCGCCAGCGCGACGAGATCGAACTGATCGCCTCGGAGAACATCGTCTCTGCCGCCGTGATGGAGGCGCAGGGCTCGATCATGACCAACAAATATGCCGAAGGCTATCCGGGCCGGCGCTATTACGGCGGCTGCCAGTATGTGGATATCGCCGAAACCCTCGCCATCGAGCGGGCGAAGAAGTTGTTCGGCTGCGAATTCGCCAACGTCCAGCCGCATTCGGGCAGCCAGGCCAACCAGGGCGTGTTCCAGGCGCTGATCCGACCCGGCGACACGATCCTCGGGATGAGCCTTGCCGCCGGCGGCCACCTGACCCACGGCGCCGCGCCCAACCAGTCGGGCAAGTGGTTCAACGCCGTGCAGTACGGCGTGCGCCGCGAGGACAACATGCTCGACTACGACGAGGTCGAGCGCCTGGCGAAGGAGCACCGGCCGAAGATCATCATCGCCGGCGGCTCGGCCATTCCGCGGGTGATCGACTTTGCCCGGATGCGCGAGATCGCCGACATGGTGGGGGCGTATCTGCATGTGGACATGGCCCATTTCGCGGGGCTGGTGGCGGCGGGCGAACATCCCTCGCCGTTTCCGCACGCGCATGTGGTGACCACCACCACCCACAAGACCCTGCGCGGCCCGCGCGGCGGCATGATCCTGACCAATGACCCGGACATCGCCAGGAAGGTCAACAGCGCCATCTTCCCCGGCATCCAGGGCGGGCCGCTGATGCACGTGATCGCGGCCAAGGCGGTTGCCTTCGGCGAGGCGCTGCGGCCGGAGTTCAAGGACTACATCCGCAACGTGGTGAAGAACGCCCGTGCGCTGAGCGACCAGCTCATCAAGGGCGGGCTGGACACGGTGACGCACGGCACCGACACCCATGTGGTGCTGGTCGATCTGCGCCCCAAGGGGGTCAAGGGCAACGCCACCGAAAAGGCGCTGGGGCGGGCCAACATCACCTGCAACAAGAACGGGGTTCCGTTCGACCCGGAAAAGCCCACCGTGACCAGCGGCATCCGGCTGGGCTCGCCCGCCGGCACCACCCGCGGCTTCATGGAGCCCGAGTTCCGCCAGATCGCCGACTGGATCATCGAGGTGGTGGACGGGCTGGCAGCCTCGGGCGTGGACGGCAACGGCGCTGTCGAGGCGAAGGTCAAGGCCGAGGTGGCCGATCTTTGCGCGCGCTTCCCGATCTACCCGAATCTCTGAGACAGGCGGGCGGAATTCCGCCACGGCCTGAACGGGCGTCCGATTGGGCGCCCGTTCGCCTGTCTGGCCGCCCGAACGCGGCAAGAAGCCGCCGAGGCGGAAATCTGCATTGCAAATGCGCTTGAACACCGGCGGCGATTTCGTGAACTCGTGGGCAACCGCTCACCACGATCAGGTTGTCAGATGTTGTCTCTCTCTCCGGCCCGGCGTCTTGCCGGGGTGCTTTCGCTGATGCTCGTCGCGCTTGCCGCGCCGGTGCCGGCCCTGGCCAACGGCAAGGCCTGCGCCGGCCAACTGGCCGGCGCCATTCCCGACCGTCCGGCGCGGGCGCCCGGTGGCACCGAGGTGATGAAGCGTCTTCTGAACGCCTCGGGGCCCGAACGCGACGCGGCCGTGGTCGAAGAGATCCTGTCCGGCAACCTGCCGGCTTTCCTGCGTCATCTGGCGCCGGTGACGCTGGAGGGGCGGACGGGCGAGGGAGAGATCGTGCGCGTCACCATCTGCGTGACCCCGGAATATCTGGCGGTGGGGGATGATGCCGATTTCGTCCGCGTGCCCATGGGGCTGGCGGCGGCGGCGCGGGTGGCGGACAGGCTGGGATTCATCCTGCCGACGCCGCGGATGGTGGATGCGATCTATGCCCAGGCCGATATCCGTCTCAGGCCCAGCCCGATGAAGCCGGGCCGCCAGATGAGCTCCACCCGCTATCTTCTGGAGCACAACCGAACCGTCGATGCCCAGCGCCGCCGTTTCGGCATCGGGCCGACGGCCCTGACCGCGGGCAACAAGAAGGACATCGTGCTGACAAGGCGCCTTCTGTCGCATCCGGGGCGCGTGGCGATCTATGGCTGGCACCGTGCCAATGGCAGGCCGATCCAGCCG
>JALTNO010000263.1:0-1647 GCA_027000645.1 Paracoccaceae bacterium
GTGCGATAGGGCCCCGCTTCCGACGCCGCCCGCGAGGACAGCACCCGGTGCCGGTCGGCCCATTGCGACACCGTCAGCGCCGGGTCTGGCGCGAGCCCCTTCAGCCAGGCGGCCCTGATCTCCTTCGTCCCGTCCTCATCCGAGCTCAATCTCGATCTCCGCCAGCTCCGCGAGGTGCCGGCGGAGGTGGTGCTCCAGCACCTGCTCCATCAGATGGGCATCAACCCCCAGTTCCGCCGCCATGTCGGCGGCAACCCTGGGCGGCCAGTTCATCCAGGCGTCCCGCTCGCGCCGGGCGAGGTCGAAGACCAGCGCCGTGGCCTTCGCCCGGTCCACCAGCTCGCCCTTCAGCTTTGCGAGCTTCACCTTCGCGGTCTGGGCGCCGATCATCTCGCGTGCCGCCCGCGCGCGCATGAAGGCAGCCGGGCCCACGGGGCCGGCCTCGCCCAGGGTATCGTCGACCGCCTTGCAGGCAGCGCGGGGGGCGGGACTGCCGCGCCGCTTCACCGGATCGGTCTGCAGGTCCCACTCCCGGTCGGCCTTCACCGGGTCGATGGTGCCGTCCTTCTCCAGCGTGATCCGGCCCGCGGCGATAGCCTTGCGTACGGCGCTTTCGGCCACGCCGCGGTGGCGGGCATAGGCGCGGCGGGACAGGCCCATGGGGCTCCTCCGATCATCATGCAATCCGGCGGATGCCCACAACGCCATGATATTGCTGCGATTATACTGGATAATGGCGGGCGGTTACGCGAATCTGTCTGCACGAAAACGACACAAGAAACGGAGGCGCGCCCATGACCGCCACCATCCTGCCCACCGAGAACGAAACCTGGGGCTTCTGGGGAACCATGTCGCGCCTGGAAACCCCCACGCCGGTGGATACGGACACGGCATGGGACCTTGCCTTCGCGGCCATCGACGAGGCGACTGGGCTCGGTGTCGGCGCTGTCAGGGCCTTCCTCGATTCCCGGCACGGACGCCACTTCGCCGACGATGTCGCGAACGAGATGGCGGCCGGGCGGGCACTTGCAGAGGCAATCACGGCCGCAACCGCGCGATGGATGAAATGGAACATCAGCCGCCGCACCAGCCGGCGAACCGGCATTCCTGCCGGTCTTCCCTGTCTGACCGGCCTTGCGATGCACGCCGAGATCGAGGCCGAAGCCTGCAACTGAACCCGGCGACCCCGACCTCGCCCCGCCAGGTGCGGGGCTTCAGGCGGTGGAAGGGTCCGCATTCCGCGCGCCCGAAACCCGGAGGTCGAAATGCCCGAATTCACCGAAACCCAATCCCTGATCCTGTCCCTTGCCTCCCGACGCGATGACCGCATTGCCCTTCCCCTGCCGGGGTGCCTGCGTGGGGCGGCGGCGAAAAAGGTGGTCGCGCCGCTGATCGAGCGCGGCCTGTTGGCAGAGGTCGATGCCGACCCGCGCAAGCGCGGCGCGCTCTGGCGCCAGCGGCAGGACGGCAGTTTTGCCACGCTCGCCGTCACCGATGCCGGGCTCGAGGCCATCGGCGTCGAGATCGACCCGCCCCGGCCTGAGCCTGCTTCCGAACCGGCGCCGGAACGCCCGGCCCAGCGCAAGGGTACCAAGCAGGCGCTGCTGATCGAGATGCTGCGCACCAAGGATGGCGCCACCCTCAATG
>JALTNO010000263.1:1657-3717 GCA_027000645.1 Paracoccaceae bacterium
GGAAGAAACACACCGCGCGTGGCGTCATCTCTGGCCAGCTCCGCAAGCGGCTAGGGCTGAATGTGGTGACCGAGGCCGATACCCAGCGCGGGCGGGTCTATCGGATTGCGGGCTGAGGTACCGGCCGCCACAGGTGCCCACACGGGCCCGAACTCCTGCGTCGCCCCTCACATGGGGCGGCGTCGTTCGGTGTCGCGCCTGTCGCGCGTGCACGGGCCCCGAGATAGCCATACTTCACCCTCCACGATAAGTTACCTGTCATCTGCAGTTCTGCATCGTGCCCAGACTACGTGATGGTATTCGATGGCAGGTCTGGCGTCTTGAACGAACATTGTTACTGACAGGTATTGCGCTTACGGTCAGAGAATAGAGTTCGGGGCAAGCTGAGATCGAACGAAGGGGGATCAAGCTTTGCAGTTTCATGGGGTGGTCTTGTCGATCATTTTTTCAAGTATCATTCTTGCATCGTCGGCCTTCTCTGTTCTTGGCCAAGAGTTTCGCGTCATAGGCGACGGACGATTTGCAGAAATCAAGGGCGCAATTGAGGCAGATGCTGAAGTCAGGTTCCGTTCATTTCTAAATTCCAACCCAAGGATCATCGGCATTCGGCTTAACAGCATTGGCGGCGTCGTAGTAAGTGCAATCGCAATGGCAGAAGAGATTTCACGGAGGCGCCTCAGCACATTTATCGCTGAGGAGGATACCTGCGCCTCAGCGTGCTCGGTTCTATTTTTCGCCGGCCATGACCGGATTGCTAAGGGCCGACTCGGTGTACACCAGATGGATGACGGAGGGCGTGGCAATGCCTCAACGCTTCAATTCGTTCTGGCCGAACAGCTTGACGCATTCCAGCGCTTCGGTGTGCCTTGGACGGTAACACGGTACATGCTGACTACCCCGCCTTGGGACATGTACTGGATCAAAAAAGGCGACTTTGAACGCCTGGGGATAAACCGTGACCTGCCCGGTGATGCTTCAAGCTATTCGGTCGCTCAGCCAGCCCCGTTGCCCGGCACACGTTTTGCCGCTGATAACTATCGCTTCGCCGACTACCCTCCGAAAGAGCTCCTAACGGGAGCGTCCAAACTGCCAGACTTCAGCGGTCGTGACGCGGACTTTCGCCTATACCGCACGCGCATCAGAGAAGGGGTTGCCCAAGGCGTGAACTTTGCTGGCCATTATTCGCTCATCGAGATCGGGTGCGGCACGTCTTGCCGCTTCGCTTTCGTTGTGGACCTCCGAACCGGAGAGGTAGGATCGTTCCCTTATGGAGGTGAGGATCAATACCAGATGAAGCTGCTTTACTCGCCAAACAGTCGCCTCCTGAAGGTCCGCTGGAAGGGTAATTGGGACAGTGACGCCTGTACGGAACAGGACATGCTTATCGATGGACTCGAGTGGCGCGTCCTGGATGAGCGGCCTGCCCCGGCAATCGACGGGTACTGTGATTATTGAATGGGCGTGTCCCGAAGCCAACGCACATTCCTTCATCTGAACGCGTTCCTGCTCTGGCAAACAAGCGATACCGTGTCCGGGGCAGGCGATGTGGAGGCCAAGCTCGAGCCCGCCGGCGCCGGAGCACAGCGAGAGGCCGAACAAGGTTTTATCCCCAGCAGAGAGGCCGGGGGAAGGTAGAGCCACGCCATCCATCGCCTCAGCGCGGGTTGTCGGCCACATCGGCAAAGGTCTGGCCGGTTTCTTCCAGCACCGCCTGCCGTCCCGTGGCCTGCTGCCAGCGCCGGATCGCCACATCCACGAAGGCGGGCTGCAACTCCATGGCAAAGACCTTCCGGCCCAGCGCCTCGCCGGCGACGATCTGCGAGCCCGAGCCCGAGAACGGCTCGAAGCAGATCTCGCCCTTCTTCGTGTGCCGGCGCATCGGGATCGCGAACACCTCGAGCGGCTTCTGGGTGGGGTGCTCGGCGCCGGCCGGGCGGGCCGCGCCTTCCCAGTCCAGTTCCCACACGCTGGTGACATTGTGGTCGTTGCCGCCCAGGTGCGGGGGCTTGTTGCCCTGCTGCCAGCCCATGAGGCAGGGCTCGTGCCGCCAGGGGTAGTAG
>JALTNO010000264.1 GCA_027000645.1 Paracoccaceae bacterium
AAGGAATACGAACAGGTCTTCCGCCCCGATATCGACATCCGCCTGTGCAAGTTCGTCTGGCTGGGGACGCATCAGAAGTTCGACGATGCCTTCACCTTCCTGTTCGAGAAGACCGAACATGGCTGGATGTGGGCGCATGTCTACCAGTTCGACGCCGACACCGCGACCTTCATCGTCGAATGCAGCCAGCAGACCTGGGACAGCTGGGGATTTGCACGCATGTCCAAGGAAGAAACGGTGGAAACCTGCCGCAAGGTGTTCCAGGCGCATCTGGGCGGACATGATCTGATGTCGAATGCCGCCCATCTGCGCGGCTCGGCCGTGTGGATGAACTTTCCGCGGGTGATCTGCGAGAAGTGGCATCACGAAAACGTGGTGCTGATGGGGGATGCCGCGGCCACCGGGCATTTCTCCATCGGGTCGGGCTCGCGCCTGGCCTTCGACAGTGCCATTGCCCTGGCCGACTATCTTCATTCCGAACCGGACACGCAGGCCGCCTTCGAACGCTACCAGGACGAACGCCGGCTGGAGGTTCTGCGCCTGCAGTCGGCGGCGCGCAACTCGCTGGAATGGTTCGAGAATGTGGAGCGTTATCTGGATCTGCACCCGGTGCAGTTCAACTATTCGCTGCTGACCCGAAGCCAGCGGATCAGCCACGAAAACCTGCGCCTGCGCGACCCCGAATGGCTGGAAGGGGCCGAGCGCTGGTTCATGGACCAGGCCGGCGTGCCGAAGGACGCCCCGACCCGCGCCCCGATGTTCGTTCCCTTCAGCTTGCGCGGGATGAAGCTGAAGAACCGGATCGTGGTTTCTCCCATGGCGCAATACAAGGCGGTGGAGGGCAGCCCGACGGACTGGCATTTCGTCCACTATGCCGAACGCGCCAAGGGCGGCGCGGGGCTGGTCTTTACCGAGATGACCTGTGTCAGTGCGCAAGGGCGCATCACTCCCGGCTGCCCCGGCCTCTACGCCCCCGAGCATGTTGCCGCCTGGAAGCGCCTGACCGATTTCGTTCATCGCGAGACGGATGCGAAGATCTGCTGCCAGATCGGCCATTCCGGGCGCAAGGGCTCGACCCGGCTGGGATGGGAGGAGATGGACGCCCCGCTGGAGCGGGGCAACTGGGAGACGATCTCGGCCTCGCCGATCCCGTGGAGCCCGCGCAACCCGCCCCCGCGCGAGGCCACGCGCGCCGACATGGACCGGATTCGCGATCAGTTCGTGGCCGCCGCCCGCATGGCCGAACGGGCGGGTTTCGACATGATCGAACTGCACGCAGCGCACGGCTATCTGATCTCGTCCTTCATCTCGCCGGTGTCGAACCGGCGGACCGACGAATACGGCGGCAGCCTGGAAAACCGGATGCGCTGGCCGCTGGAGGTGTTCCGGGCCATGCGCGCGGTCTGGCCCGGCGACAGGCCGATGTCGGTGCGGATCTCGGCCAATGACTGGGTGGGCGATCATGGCGTGACCCCGCAGGAGGCTGTGGATATCGCGCGCATGTTCCACGAGGCGGGGGCGGACATCATCGACGTATCGGCCGGGCAGACCTCGATCGACGCACAGCCGGTCTATGGGCGGATGTTCCAGACCCCGTTCTCGGACCGGATTCGCAACGAGACGGGCATCTCCACCATGGCGGTGGGCAACATCTACGAGGCCGACCACGCCAACTCGATCCTGATGGCGGGCCGGGCGGACCTGGTGGCGGTGGGTCGGCCGCACCTGGCCGATCCCTACTGGACGCTGCATCAGGGCGCGGCGATCGGCGACCGCCACGCGGACTGGCCGCTGCCCTATCTGGCCGGGCGCGACCAGGCCTGGCGGCTGGCCGACCGCGAGGCCGAGACGATCCGGGTCTGAGCACGGTTGCGGGACAGCAGCGCGTTGTCGCTGGCGGCTGCCAAGGCGTTCGCTACTCCAAGCCCGCCATTTCGAGATCCCCGCGCAGACGGGCCAGCTGTTCGCGGTCGGTCATCGGGTAGGAACGGAAGAATCCGTCCAGCGTGATGTCGGGCTCGATCGCGCGGGCTTCTTCAATTTCCCATTCGGCGTCATCGGCCCGGTCCAGCCGCAGCAGGCAGGCGGCGTGGTAGAGATGCGCCTCGACATTGCCGGCATTGCGCCGGATCGCTTCGGTCAGGTTGATTTCGGCCTGAGGGCAATTGTTCAGGAAATAATAGGCCCGGCCGAGCAGCAGGAAGTACAGATACCCCGCCTGCGGGCGCAGCTGCATGGCCCGGCGCAGCAGCGGAACGCTTCTTTCGGGCTCGCCCGCATAGGTGGCTATGCCGGCCAGCAGGGCATGGGCGTCGGCATAGCCGGGACGCAGGGACAGGGCCGCCTTCAGCGCCTTGCGGGCGGCGGCGAAATCGCGGCGCTGGGTGTGCACGTACCCGATGACCCAGTATTGTTCGGGCAGGTCGGGCGCGATCCCGAGCGCGGTATCGGCCATGTCCAGCGCCTCGGCGAGGGCGGCCGCGGGATCGGCGGCCCAGCCGTTGCGGTATTCCGCCGCGAGACTCAGGGCCAGCCCGCCATAGGCGCGGGCAAAGCGGGGGTCGTGGGCGATTGCCTGCTGGTAGAGGGCACGGGCATGGCGGTTCCCTTCGCGCGTACGCGTGAGCAACGCGGCCCGGGCGCGAAGGAACAGATCGAAAGCCGCCGTGCTGTCCGTGTAGCCGGCCGCGCGGCGGGCAAGGTCCGCATCCGCGATGTCCAGTGCCAGGGCCGAGGCGATCCTCGTTTCGATCTCGCGTTCCATCCGGACAAGATCGGCAAGCGGCTGGTCCAGTATCTCGTTGGTCAGGATTGCGCCATCCCGGCCGTCGAGCAGCCGGATCGTGACCCGCAGCCGTTCGGCACCGGGCTGGACCAGCCCTTCGAGAATGAACTCGGCCTTCGTCCCGTTGTTGCCGGACATGCGCGTGACGATCAGGTTCGGCTCGGCACTGAGCCTGTCCACGACGGTCTCCTCCAGCCCGCGGGCGAGGTAGGCGCGTGTTCCGTCTGCACCGAGGCTGACGAAAGGCCGGACAAGCACGCGGGTGGGGGCGGAGATTTCGACCTGCGGGGCCGGTGCGGGGCCGAGAAGCCGGGCCATGGTGAATGCCGCCAGCCCCGCAATGACGAGCAGGGCACCCCCGGCAATCGGAATCCGCAGGCGCCGGGGCCGGAACGAAGCGGCATTTCTCCGGGTCCGGGCCGGGGAGGCGCGAAGCGGCTCGACCGGGGCAATCAGGCGATAGCCCCGCTTCGGGATGGTCTCGACGTATCGCGGGTCGCGCGCGTTGTCGCCGAACGCCTTGCGGATCTTGATGATCGCGTTGGTCAGGGATTCGTCGCCCACCACCACCTCGCCCCAGATGGCGGACTGGAGGTCATCGCGGGGCACGACCTTTCCGGCGTGGCGGATCAGATGGACAAGCACCTCCATCGACCGGGGTTCGAGGTGAACCGTCATGCCCGTGCGCGTCACCTCGTTCGTGGCCGGATCGACGGTGCAGTCGCCCACCCGCCAGGCCGTGCCGGCAGTCGGGTTCTGTTCAGTGTCGCGCGTTTCGTCCATCCGCAAGGCGTCCGGCCAGTCTGTCCCCGGCACCGGCAAATTGCCGGTTCCGAACGGCAATATAGCGCGAAAATTGGAAAACCGTGGGGTTTCCGTCGGGATTTTCCGGCCCCCGTGCCGCGA
>JALTNO010000265.1 GCA_027000645.1 Paracoccaceae bacterium
CGCAACCGAAGGGCCCGAGGCTGCCCCGGAATGGGCCGCACAATTCCAAGACTTGGCCCCGGTTCGTGCCCCAGAATGGACATATTTTCAGGGTTCCATGCAGGCTGCGGACGACCCGGCAGGCGAGAGTGGCAGCCGGTCGCCGAGAGGGACGAGAGCGGAGCATGTCGGCGATGGAACGGCCAGGCAGGATGGTGATGGGCAGAAAGCGGGACGGCAGGCGCAGCCGTATTGCGCGCCGGGCGGCGACATGGGCCCGGTATGCGGTCGCGGTGGTTGCACTGTCGCTGGCTCTGGTGGCGACGGGACGGGCGCAACCGGTGCCGGGGGCCGAAGGCGGGGCCGGCGGTGTTGCCGCGCGGGTTCCCGACACGCAGCCCGATACGCTGGCCGACACGCTGGTTGTCGGCGTGCGCGCCCATCTGGGCGAGGCCGCCGCGCGTCAGCGCTGGCAGCCGACCATCGATGCGCTGAACGCGGGCATTGAAGGCGCGCGCTTCGTTCTCAGGACCTATGACAGCCCCGACGCCATCGTCGCCGGGGCGGAACGGGACGAGTTCGACTATGTCATCACCGACCCCGGCACCTTCGTCGAGATGGACGTGCGCCACGGGGTCGAGGAGCGCCTGTCGCTGGCCAATGTCTGGAAAGGGCAGCCGCTGGACCGTTTCGGGTCGGTGATCTTTGTCCGCAAGTCCAATGCCGGTGCGCGCGGGCTGCAGGATCTGCGCGGGCAGCGCCTTCTGGCGGTGGCGCCGCACGCCTTCGGCGGCTGGGAAATGGCGCTGAAGGAATTCCTGGACGCCGGAATCGAACCGGACCGCTTCTTCCGTTCGGTCAGCTTCGCCGGCGGCAACCAGCAGGACGTGGTGTTCGCGGTGCGCGACGGGCGGGCCGATGTGGGCGTGGTGCGGACCGGCACTCTGGAACGCATGGCCGAGGCCGGGCTGATCGATCTTGCCGACTTCCGGGTGGTGGCGCCGCGCAAGATGCCGGGTTTTCCGTTTCTCGTTTCGACCGATCTCTATCCGGAATGGGTCTTTGCGGTGCATCCCGGCGCGCCCGACCGGATCACCCAGCAGGTCATCGACGTGCTGAGCCAGATCGGGCCCGGCCATCCGGCGGTTGCGGACGGGCAGTATTATTCGTGGGAAACCGCGCTGAACTACTGGCCGGTTCACCTGCTGTTGCGCCAGCTCAAGGCGCCGCCCTATGAAACCTTCGGCGACAAGACCTTCGCCGCGGTGATATGGGACAACCGGATGTGGCTGGTGATGGGGGCGGCGCTGATCGCCTTTACCATCGCGGCATTGGCAATCGCCGTGCGCCAGGGTGTGCGCATGGCGCGCAAGCGCGGCGAGCTGCTGACCCGGCAGACATCGGAGCTTGCCTTCCGGCAGCGCGCCATCGACGCCCACGCGATCGTGAGCGTGACCGACGCCCAGGGGCGCATGATCTACGTGAACGACAAGTTCATGGAGATCACGGGATATACCTGCGAAGAGCTGATCGGGCGAAAGCACAACATCCTGAAATCGGGTTTCCACTCGCCCGAATTCTATGCCGATCTGTGGAACACGATCCGCCGAGGCGAGACCTGGACCGGCGAGATCAAGAACCGGCGCAAGGATGGAAGCTGCTACTGGGTGCAGAGCACGATCGTCCCGCAGCGCGACGCCGATGGCCGGATCGTCAAGTTCATCGGGATCCAGACCGACACCACCGAAACCAAGCTGGCCCAGACCGAGATGAACCTGCAGCAGTTCCTCGAAGGCGTGCCGGACGAGGTCTACAAGCTGCGCCCCGGCAGCTTCGAGATCATCATGGCCAACCGCCGGGCGCTGGAGGCCGCCGAAATGAGCCTGGAGGAGCTCAGGCAGCGGACGCTGTTCGACCTCTTCGATCCCGAGGATGCGGCGCTGCTGGCCTGCAAGCTGGAAGAGCTTTCGCAGGGCTGTTCGGACGCGGCCGATCTGCAACTGGAGCGGATCGCGCCCGACGGCCGGCGCTTGGCCACCCACGTGCACATGCAGCTTTTCCGCCCCGAGGGGGCCGAACCGCGCTTCATCGTCACGCTGCGTGACGTGTCCGGCTATTCCGAGGCACTCGACACGGTGGGGGTGCTCAAGGCCACGCTCGACGAGATGAGCGAGGAAATCTACATGTTCTGGCCCGACACCCGCCGGTTCTTCTATGTCAACAAGGCCGCCCGCGAACGCATCGGCATGTCGGAGGAGGAGTTGTATCGCCTGACCCCGACGGATCTGGAGGGTGGCCCCACCCCCGAGGAATACGAAACCGCCATCCAGCCGATGGTCACCGGCGAGCGCAAGCGCATGACCTATCGGCGCGAGATCGAGGTGGTCCCGGGGCATTTCCGCGTCATCGAGTTCGATCTGAAATATGTCGAATCCGACGGGCACCGGCCGCGTTTCGTCGCCATACTGACCGATGTCACCCGGCAGGCGCGGGCGGAAGAGGAGGTGCGCCAGCTCAAGCATTCGCTCGACCTGATCCGGAACGAGGTCTACGTGTTCTGGCCCGAGAGCTACCAGTTCCTCTATCTCAACCGCGCGGCGCTTGACCGGGTGGGCTGGGGCGAACGCGAATGGCATGGCCGGCACACCTGGGAATACATCACGCCGGCGCAGCAGAAGGTGCTGGAAGAGAAGTGCCGCACGCTGTTGAAGGGGCCGGAACGGTCGATGGTGTTCGAAACCATGGACCGCAACGGCACGCCGCTGGAAATCTATCTGCACCTGATCGAGCCCGAGGGCGAAAGACCACGTTTCCTTTCGGTCTATCAGGACATTACCGAACGCAAGCAGGCCGAGATCGCCAAGGCGCAGTTCATTTCCACCGTCAGCCACGAGCTGCGCACGCCGCTGACCTCGATCAAGGGGTCGCTGGGGCTGCTCAAGGCAGGGGTGGCCGGGGGCGATCCGGCGAAGATGGCCGAAATGATCGATATCGCCTATTCGAACACCGAACGGCTGCGCAATCTGGTCAACGACATTCTCGACTGGGAAAAGATCGAGGCGGGGCAGATGTCCTATCACAAGGAACCCGTCGATCTGGCCGATCTGGTGGGCAAGGCGGTGCTGGCCGATCAGGGCTTTGCCGCCGAACACGGGGTGGAGTTCCGCCTGAACCTTCCCGATACGCCGGTCATGTGCAATCTCGATCGCGGGCGCATCAGCCAGGTGGTGGCCAACCTGCTGTCGAACGCGGCCAAGTTCGCGGGCGCGCGCAAGGTCGTGGACGTGATCGTCGAGCATCACGACGGGCAGGCGCGGGTTTCGGTGCGCGACTACGGCATCGGGATCCCGGCCGAGGCGCAGGCCACGATCTTCGAGCGCTTCACCCAGGCCGATTCCTCGGACGTGCGCAAGAAGGGCGGCACCGGTCTGGGCCTGAGCATCAGCAAGGCGATCGTCGAGGCCCATGGCGGCACCATCGACTTCGTCAGCGCCGAGGGGCGGGGCACGACCTTCTTCTTCGACCTGCCCCTTCTGAGCAGTGACGGGCCGGGCAACCCGGACGATGCTCCCGGCGACGAGATCCCGCGTGAGCGGCGCCCGCACGTACTGGTCTGCGAGGGCGATCCGGATGCGGCGATCGTGCTGTGGCTGGGGCTGGAGCGCGCCGGGTGCCGCGCCAGCGTCGCTCCGTCGGCGGAACATGCGCGCCGGATGCTGACCCAGGCGAAGTTTCAGGCGATGACCGTCGATGTCGGTCTGCCGGACAATTCGGGGGTGAAGCTTCTGGACGAATTGCGCCGCGATCCTGCCACTGCCGCGCTTTCGGTGGCGGCGGTGGCGGCGGCGGTGGACGAGGACCGCGAGGAACTGACCGGCTCGGCCTTCGAGATGCTCGACTGGATCGAGGCGGGCGACGGGACTGGCGACGAGGCCGAGCCGCGGCTGGCCGATCGGATCGCGCATGCGCTGGAGCGGCTGGGCGGTCGGGATCGCCGGATCGTCGTGGCCTCTCGCCATGCCGATCTGGACGAAGCCCTGTCCCGCGCGCGGGATGCAGGCGACAGGGTTGTCCGGGTCGCGGCGGCCGCGGAGCTGAAGGCGCGGCTGGGCGAGGAAGGCGACAGCCCCGACCTGGTGGTGCTGGATCTGGCGCTGTCGAAAGATGAGGGCGTGGATCTGTTCATGGCCCTGGAGGCGTTGCGTGACCCGGCGCCGCTGCTGGTGGTGTCGCGCGCCGACGAGAACGGTCGTCACGTGACCGCAGAAGCGGTAGCCGCGGTTCTGCGGGACCGGAAGGTCGAGTGGAGAGAGTTGACAAAGTCGATCCTGAAGGCGCTGCGGTGCCACGGCAGGACGACGTTTCTTGAGAAAATGGAGGAAACCGCAGATGCGTAAACTGGCCCGGATACTTCATGTCGAGGACGACCCCGACATTCTTTCGATTGCCAAGATGGCGCTTGAGGGGTTGCACGGCTTCGAGGTGATGGCATGCAGCGACTGGAAGGAGGCGGTGGACAAGGCGCCGGAATTCCGGCCCGACCTGTTCCTGCTGGACGTGATGATGCCGCAGAAGTCGGGCCCCGAGACCCTGGCCGAGCTGCGCAGGCTGCCGGGCTTTGCCGACACGCCGGCGATCTTCATGACGGCGAAGGTGCAGGAAGACGAGGTGGCGCGCTTCCTGGCTGCGGGCGCGATTGCGGTTGTCACCAAGCCGTTCGATCCGATGGCGCTTGGCGACGAGATCCGCGCGGTCTGGATGCGGATGGAAACGGCGGCCTGAGCACGCCGCCCCCTTCCCGCCGCCCGGCGGGGAGGAACGGAAAGGACGAAAACGGCGGTGCCCTTCGCACCGCCGTTTCGCTTCGCTTCGCTCTGTTTCGTTCGGCGTTTCGTTCGACCGGCCGGTTCAGTGACGGGTTTCGATCACCCGGGCGATCTCGTCGATCAGGAGGGTCAGCGAGTCGCGGGCCTGCGGAAGTTGACCCGCGGCGGGGGCGTCGTCGTCGAGAAGGCGCATCATGCGTTGTTCGCATTCGCAGGCGCGCCGGCCCAGCTCTTCGAAACCCAGCGTCGAGGCGGTGCCGTAGATCTTGTGCGCGCGAAACCGCGCCTCGTCCAGCGCCGCCGGCAGGTCGGCGCCGGCGTCGATCCGGCGTTGTGCCTCGACCAGGTGTTCGTGGTGATCGTGCAGCCCGGCGACGAAACTCTGCCGGATGCGCACCAGACCATCGGCGATGAGGGTCTCGAACATCTTTCCTGCCTCCTCCTGCGGATCACACGGCGATGGTGATCTCGTCTTCCGGCGGCCGGTTCCTGCGTACCCGCGCGGCCGCGTCGTTTGCCGCCGCAGCCACCAGCGCCTTGCGCTCGGCATTGGCAATGGCCTTGCGCAGGGTGTCGGTGGCGCGCTGACTGCTCAGCAGGCCGGGGAGTTCCGGATCGCCGATGATCGCCTCGACCCGGATCGGCGTGCCGTCGTCGTGAAGCGGGGAAAACTCGGCCAGTCGCGCGGGGAAGTCCTCGCGCAGCTCGTCCGCGATGCTTTCGGCAAAGCGGCGGTCGAAGGCGATCACGAAGATGCCCGAGCCGCGATAGGCCATCAGGAAATCCTGCCCCACGATGCTGTCCGACAGGGCCTCGGCCACGTCGGTCACGAAATTGCGGAAGCAGCGCGGCGAGCAACGCGAGAAGATCTCGCTGATATTGGCGACCTTGACCGCCAGCAGGGCCGACATGAACAGCCGCCCGCGGCCCAGTTGCAGAAGGTAGTTCTCGAACGCGAAATAGTCGATCACCCCGTCCACGTCGTCGATGTCCACCGGTTCGTCGAGCGAGCGGCGTTCCTTTTCCTCGACCTCGGCCTGAAGCGCGCGAAGCGCCTGGTCGCGGTCGGCCACGCGGCGGCTTTCCTCGGTCAGCCGGTCGGCCAGCCGGACCCGGGTGACCAGTTCCAGCACGTCGAAGGGTTTGGTGACGTAATCGGTCGCTCCGGCCATGAACGAGCGATCGACATAGGACTTGTCCGACATCGCGGTGATCATCAGGATCGGCACCCGGGCGTAAAGCCGCATGGCGCGAATCCGGCGGCACAGTTCGATCCCGTCCATTTCGGGCATCTGGATGTCGAGAAGGAAGCAGTCGAACCCTTCGGGATCGGCGTTGATGATCTGGAGCGCCTCGGGACCGGAGGTCGCCGACTGAAACTCGGGATAGCCGGCATTCTTCAGGATTTCCTCCAGCAACTGGAGGATGATCGTGTCATCATCGACAGCGAGAATGCGCATCGGTTTCGGCCCTTTCGTTCACATCAGTCCGTGATCTTCTTGCGGCAATCGTTCCATCAAATTCAGGCGGCCCGGATTTCGGACTTGTCGCAATCATGGCGTGAAATAGTGACCAAATTATGTCCGTTAGACGGAAGAATCGGAAAGGCCGCGCATCTCTTTCCGAACCGGTCATTCCCTGCCTGCGGGAGGGTGCGGTACCGGCGGGAACCGGCGCGGCGCGCGCCAGCGACAATTTCCGTATTGCCTGGGAATCGGATCGGGTTAGAGTTGTCCCATAACGAGTTTCATTCCCGGACGAGGAGGCTGATACCGGGGAAACGGGTTCACGATTTCCATGCCGGTACAGCGATTCGTCCCAATAGGAGGATTCGCCATGGCAACCTGGGGCAGCTACGACACGCTCGCCAATTATTTGACGAATGGTTACTGGGCCTGGTCGGGATATCAGGGATCAGGTTCGCGCAAGTTCGACCACACCAACATCACGGTCAACATCACCAACCTGAGCGCCAATGACAAGGGGCTGGTGCGGCAGGCGCTGGACCTGTGGTCGGACGTTTCCGGGCTGAGCTTTACCGAGACGACCGGTTCGGCCGATATCACCTTCAAGACGACCACGAACGGCAAGGCCGTCACCAACATGAGCACGTCCGGCTCCACCATCGATACTTCCACCGTCAAGGTCGACAAGGATTGGGGCGGGGGACAGACGGCAACCCTGGATAGCTACCGGTTCCAGACCTACATCCACGAGATCGGCCATGCCCTCGGCCTGGGCCACCAGGGGCCCTACAACAATTCGGCCACCTATCCGGACGATGCGGCCTACACCAACGACTCGTGGCAGCTGTCGGTGATGTCCTATTTTGACCAGAATGAAAACACGGCGATCACCGGCACCCGAGCCCGCGTTTATACGCCGCAACTGGTGGACATCATCGCCATTCAGAACCTTTACGGGACGTCGCCTTCGGTTCGCACCGGCAACACCACCTATGGCGATGGAAACAACACGGGCCGGGCGTCCTACGGCACGAATTTCACCAACTTCCCGACCGTCACGATCTACGATACCGGCGGGATCGACACGCTCAACTATTCCGGCGATACCGGGGATCAGACGATCCGGCTGGGCGCCGAACAGATGTCGAGCGTCTATGGCGAAATCAACAACATCATCATCGCCCGCGGCGTGACCATCGAGAACGCAGTCAGCGGCTCGGGCAACGATACCATCTACGGCAATAGCGCCTCGAACACGCTGACGGGCAATGCCGGGAATGACAGGCTGTTTGGCGTGTCCGGCAACGACACGCTCAACGGCGGCACCGGAATGGATTCGCTCTACGGATCCACCGGCAACGACTCCCTGTCGGGCGGGGCCGGCAACGACAGGCTGTATGGCTCCCAGGGCAATGACCGTCTGAACGGCGGAACTGGCGACGACTATCTTTCGGGGGGAGACGGCAGCGATGTTCTGGCCGGCGATGACGGGGTGGACAGCCTTTACGGCGGCTCCGGCCTCGACATTCTGAAACCCGGCCAGGGCGGTATCGACGAAGGCGATGTCTACGACGGCGGAGCCGATACCGACTACCTGGACATGACCGACCTGACGGCGGGATATACCATCGACCTCGCCTCGGGGTTCGTGAAGTATTTCTTTCCGATCATCGTCCCGCTGGGAGAGGGCGCGCGCGGTACCGCTCCGGCCCTGTCCGGGATCACCGCCACGCTGAGCAATATCGAGAACGTCTGGGGCGCTGGCGGCAACGACAACATCACGGGGGATGCCAACGCCAACTACCTGTGGGGCTATGATGGCAACGACACGATAGACGGCGGCGCCGGCAATGACACGCTTTCGGGCGGGGACGGGAACGACCGGCTCACCGGCGGCGGCGGGATCGACAACTACTATGGCGGGGCGGGCAACGACCGGCTCAGTCCCGGCAGCTCCGGCATCGGCCAGGGTGAGATCTACAACGGCGGCAGCGGGACCGACACGCTCGACATGTCGGTGATGATCGGTGACGGCTATACCATCAACCTCACCACCGGCGTGCTGCAGTGGACGGGCGCGTTTCCGTTTCCGATCACCATCACCGCCAGCATGAGCAGTATCGAGAACGTGACCGGCGCAGGTGGCGCCGACACCATCACCGGGGATTCGGGCGACAACGTGCTGCGCGGCGGCACGGGCGACGACCGGATCATCGGCGAGGACGGGCTGGACAAGCTGTATGGCGGCTCTGGCGACGATACCCTTCTGGCCAGCAGCGACAGCAGCGGAATCGATGACGGCGAAGTCTATGATGGTGGCGCGGGTATCGACACGCTGGACCTGTCCACCCTGACTGCGGGCTATACGGTCAATCTGGGTACCGGGACCTTCAACTGGTCGCCGTTCATCCTGGGTGCAAGCGGGGCCGCGTCCGACCTCATCATTCCGCCAATCATCATCACCCCGGTCAATGCCACGGTGAGCGGGATCGAGAACATCATCGGCGGGGCCGGCAATGACAGCCTGACCGGAGACGCCGGGGCCAACGTGATCGATGCCGGCAAGGGCAACGACAAGGTCTATTACGACCTTGCCAGCAGCGATCCGGCCAATGCCGACAGCTATGACGGCGGCCTCGGGACCGATACCTTCCTGGTGACCAATGCCGCGCTGGCGCCGCACGTGGTGGACCTGGCGGCCGGCGAGTTCCGCTCGGGCACCGACGTGATCGCCACCCTGACCGGGTTCGAGAACGTCTCGGTCACCGGCGCACACAAGGTGATCGGGGATGGCAAGGCCAACGTGATCAACGGTGTCGGCAACTATGACAACGATTTCTCGGGCGGTTTCAACGCCGACACGCTCAATGGCGGCGACGGCAACGACACGCTCAGGGGCGGCTTTTCGACCGACAGCGTCAACGGCGGTAACGGAGACGACCTCATCATCGTCGAGAGCGGCGAGTTTTTCGACAATGTCGATGGCGGGGCGGGTGTCGATACGCTCGACCACTCGGCCGTGACCCGGTCGGGGGACGTGTTCGATTTCGACGCCGGGCAGATCATCACCAGCTATGCCACGGGCACGCCGACGCTGGCCGGGATCGAGGTCTATCAGGACGGATCGGGCGGCAACGAGATCCGCGCCGCCGGCGGCGTCGACGGCAACAGCTATTACGGCAATGACGGCGACGATCTGATGGTCGCGTCCGGCACTGCGATCGAGACGATGGATGGCGGCGCCGGGTTCGATACGCTCGACCTGCGCGGCTTTGCCGGGAACTACGTCTATTCGATGGCCTCGGGCAACACGCAGATCCTGGGCGAATCCTTCCTGAATTTCGAGAAGGTTCTGACCGGAGCCGGAAAGGACAGGATCACCGGGACCGCCGGCGGGGACGAAGTGCTCAGCGGCGCCGGGCGCGATATCGTCAAGGGGATGGACGGCGCCGACAGGCTGAGCGGTCAGGGCGGCAATGACAGGCTGTTCGGTGGCGGCGGCAATGACAAGCTGTTCGGCGGTGGTCAGACCGACCGGCTGATCGGTGGCCAGGGCAAGGACGTGCTCAAGGGCGGCGCGGGCCGCGACATTCTGGACGGCGGCGGCGGCAATGACCGCATGTTCGGCGGCAACGGGGTGGATACGTTCCTGTTCAAGGCCGGCGGCGGCAAGGACGTGATCCTCGACTTTGCCGATGACATCGACGTGGTGAAGCTGGACCAGTCGCTCTGGGGCGGCGGCATGACCAAGGCGCAGGTCATCAGCACCTTCGCCACGACCACCGTCGGCGGCGACGTGGTGCTCGATTTCGGAGGCGGCAATGCCCTGACCATTGTCGGGCTTGGCAGCGAGAACAACCTGCTCAACGATCTCGTGCTAATCTGACGCCGGGGCGCAGGCATGCCGTAACCCGGCGGCGGGCATCGAAGCGCCGGCCGCCGGGCTTCGCCTGCGCAGGGGGCGAACCCGCTTTTATCATTTTCCCGCCTTTTTTCCGGCGCAGGAACATGCATTCATGAAGCCAGAGGCAAGACGGGAGCCGCGCGGTTTCATGAGTGGCAGGATCCAGATCCTGGCGGTGTTGTTGGTGGCCGAACTGGTGGCCGCCGTCTTCCTGTTCCAGGTCTTTTCGGATTTCGAGTGTCGGCAGACGAGCATCGAGTTCGCCTGCCGGGGGCTGCGCAGCGCGGTGATACGCGGCTTTTGCGTGTTCGTGGCGCTGGGGCTGTTCCTGTGGGTCCGCACCGACCTGCGGCAACTGGTTCTGGAACGCACGGGCAGGGGCGGCCGCAGGGCGGGGTGGGCGGCGCTGCACCTTGCCGGCGTGGCGCTGATCTTCGTGCCCTGGCTGCTGGCCGACCAGTCGCGCCTGGACGAGGCCTTCCCGCTGCTGTTCGGAACGCTGTCCGTGGGCGGGCTGATGGCGGCCGCGGGGGCGCTGATGTGGCTGATGCCGGCGCGCGACTGGCGCGACGTGCTGCGCGCGGGGCAGGGGGCGCTGCTGGTGATCGTCGCGGTGGCCGCGGTCATCCCCGACCTGGCCGCGGTGCTGGGATATGCCTGGGCGATCGACTTTCTCGTCAAGACCGCCTTCTATGGCGTTGCCTTCGTGCTGGGCGTGACCGGTAACGAGGTCCTGATCAGTTATACCCCGCGGATGATCGGGATCGACGAATTCATCGTCGAGATCGCCGACAGCTGTTCCGGGGTCGAGGGATTCGCGCTGGTGACCGGGTTCATGGCGATCTATGCGGTGCTGATGCGCGGCATGATCCGGCCGGGGCGGTACTGGCTGGTGGTCTGGCCGCTGGCGCTGCTGGCGAGCTGGACGTTCAACATCATCCGTATCGCCACCCTGATCATGATCGGCGCGTGGATCTCTCCCGATCTGGCCGAGAACGGGTTTCACAGCTTTGCCGGCTGGTTCTTCTTCGCGATCATCGCCCTGGGGATACTTCTGGTGGTGCAGGCCTCGTCCTGGATCCTGCGCGAGGAAGTGGTGGAGGGTGCGGCCGCCGCCGATATCGCTCCGCTGACCGAGGACTGGGCCGCGGCGCGCATCGTGCCCTTCATCCTGTTCATGCTGACCGGCATGGCGGTGAATGCCTTCATGCTCTATCCCGAGCTGGGCTATCCCTTCCAGATGGTCGTCATGGCGGTGGCCATCTGGGTGTTCAGGCGCGGCCTGTTCCGGTTCGGCGCTGCCGGGATCGACCCCTTCGCCATCGCGGCGGGTGCCGTCATCGGGGTCGGTTGGGTGGTCACGGCCCAGCCCAATGCCGAAATTCTCGCCGGGATCGGAACCCTTGGCACCACGGCCTTCGTGCTGTGGGCGATCTTCCGCGTGTTCGGCACCATCGTGATCGTGCCGATCGTCGAAGAGGCATTCTTCCGGGGCTATCTGCTCACGCGGCTGGACATCGGCGGGCCGCTGGCACGGGCCATCGCCGTGGTGGTGTCGTCGCTGGCCTTCGCGCTGCTGCATGGCCGGATCGTCGAGGCCGGCCTTGCAGGACTGCTTTTTGCCTGGGTGACGCTGCGCCGGGGCGAACTCAAGGATGCGATCGTCAGCCACATGGTGGCCAACGCGATCGTCGCAGCCGCCGCGCTGATCGCCGGCGACTGGAGCCTTATCTGAGTCCTGATGTCAGGTCAGGAGCGCGCAGCCGCCTGACGGCGCCGGCGGATTTCATAGGCCAGCAGCAGCATCGCCGCGACCGCCGCCATCGCCAGCAGGCCGGTGGAAGCGTCGATTTCCGGAACCTGACGGCGCGTCGCCCCGCCTTGAGCCTGCGCATCGAGCAGGCGAATCCGGAAATAGCGGAAATGGCGCACGCCCTCATGCCGCGCCAGAACCTCGCCGGCGGACATCAGGTAGATACTCAACCCCAAGGCTGATAGATACAGAGAACGAAACATTGTCACTTACCCCCGAAACTGTACAGGCGAACAACGTCGCATGATTCGCGCGCGGCTCAAAGCCAGCGATCCCATTGTCCTCAAATTGGAAACAATTCGTTTTCAGTTTGAATATAGAAGCGCCATGGGGAACGATGGCGCGTCTCGCGCCGGGGGCTTGCCAAGGGATTCGGGATCGTGGACACTCCGCCGCACATTCATGTTCGAAAATTCCGGGCCGGGGGCGCGTCGATGCAGAATTTCACCATATTCGGACGGTTCATTGCTGGAATCATTGCCGGAATCGGGCGGCTGCCTGCGGCGGCACTTTCCGTGGCCCTGATCGCGGTGCTGTCCGGCGGGACGGCCGGGGCGCAGGAACAGGAAAAGGCGCCGAAGGTTTCGGTCGCCGCAGCCTACATGCAGGACATCACCGAGGAGGTGACGTTCATCGGGCGGGTCGAGGCGATCGACAAGGTGGACATCATCGCGCGGGTCAGCGGGTTCCTGAAGGAAAAGCTGGTGCAGGACGGCATGCATGTGGAGGAGGGCGATCTTCTGTTCCGCATCGAGCCGGACTTCTACGAGGCGACGCTGGCGGCGCGCGAGGCCGAACTCGACCAGGCGCAGGCCAACCTGGATCTGCGCCGGGTCGAACTGCAGCGCAAGGAGGAGTTGCTCAAGCGGGGCGCGGTGCCGGTATCGGAGCGCGACGTGGCAAAGGCGCTGGAACTGGTGGCCGAAGCGGCGATCAAGTCGGCCCAGGCCGCGATCCGGCGGGCGGAACTGGACCTGAGCTATACCGAGATCCGGGCGCCGTTCCCGGGCCGGATCGGACGGATCGCGGTCAGCGTGGGCGACGTGGTCGGTCCCGAAACCGGGCCGCTGGTCACATTGGTGCGCGAAACGCCGGTCCACGTGGTGTTCTCGGTGACGGAAAAGCAGCTGGTCAACCTGCTTCAGCAGCTTGGCGAGTCGGTCGAGACGCTGGTGAGTTCGGAAAACAACCCCGATGTCCTGGTGGTGCTGCCGAACGGGGCGGTGCTGGAGGAAACCGGGAAGATCGCCTTTATCGACAACCGGATCGATCCGCGGACCGGCTCCATTTCGGTTCGGGCGACCTTCGCCAATGACGACCGCCTGCTGGTTGACGGATCCTTCGTGCAGGTGCGGATCAGGGCGCTGGAGCCGGTGCAGCGGCTGCTCATCCCGCAGGCAGCGTTGCAGCGCGACCAGCGCGGGCCGTTCGTCCTGGTGGTCAATGGCCAGGGAACGGTCGAACAGCGCTACATCCAGACAGGCGACACGGTGGACACGGCCGTCATCGTGACCGAGGGCCTGAACG
>JALTNO010000266.1 GCA_027000645.1 Paracoccaceae bacterium
TGAGCGCCATGAGCGATCTGCTCATCGTCTGCGACACGAAGGGCGAGATCGTGCAGGTCAACGCGGCGCTGATGCGGCTGACCGGCCTCAAGCCCGGCGATCTCGTGGGGCGGCGGCTGGCGGATGTGCTCGAGGTTGCGGACCCGGACGGGGCCGAGGAATTCGCACGCCACCTGCGCGCCAACCGCCCCTTTTCGGATTGCGAGGTGACGATCCGCGCCGCCGACGGCGAAACCGTGCCGCTTTCGGTGAACTGCTCGCCCCGCCATGACCGGCGCAACCGTCCGGCCGGTCTGGTGCTGATCGGGCGGCCGATGGGCGAATTGCAGCGCGCCTATCGGGAGCTGGACAACGCCCTGCGGCAGTTCGAACGCGCCCAGCAGCAGTTGATCGCGTCGGAAAAGATGGCGGCGCTGGGCCGGCTGGTGGCGGGCGTCGCCCATGAGCTCAACAACCCCATCAGCTTCATCTACGGCAATATTCACGCGCTGAAGAAATACGGCGAGAAGATCTCCCGCTATCTGGATGCGGTCGCGGCGGGCCGCCCGCCCGAGGTGCTGGCACAGATGCGCGGACAGCTGGGCATCGACAGGATCGTCTCGGACATGCCGGCGCTGATCGAAGGCACGCTGGAAGGGGCCGAGCGGGTATCATCCATCGTGCAGGATCTGCGCCGCTTTTCGGGCAACCAGCGCGAACCGAACGAGGAATTCGCCGTGGCCCAGGCATTGCGCACGGCCGCCAGCTGGGTCGGCCGGGGCGCGACCGACCTGCCGCCGATCACCCTGTCCTGTCCCGACGGGCTGCGCATCGTGACCCGGCGGGGGCATCTGCACCAGATCCTGGTGAACCTCATGCAAAACGCGGTGGATGCGCTGGGCGGGACCGGCCGGGCCCGTATCGACGTTTCTGCCGAGGCCGGCGACGGCCGCGTCATCATCCATGTGCGCGACAACGGTCCCGGCATCCGCCCCGATCTGGCCGATCGCATTTTCGAGCCCTTCTTCACCACCAAGCCGGTGGGGCAGGGGACGGGGCTGGGGCTCTACCTGTCCTACCGCATGGCCGAGGAGCTGGGCGCCGTGCTGTCCTTTGCCGACGCGCCCGGCGGCGGGGCGCAATTCACGCTCGAGCTGCCCCACACGCCGCCGCCCGAGGGCGGCTCATGAGCGCGCCTTCGTCGAACCGCCGGACGCTTCTGTGGCTGCAGTCGGGGGGCTGCGGCGGCTGCACGCTGTCGCTGCTGTGCGCCGAGGCGCCCGATTTCCTCACCGCTTTCGAGGCGGCGGGGATCGAGATCCTCTGGCACCCGGCGCTGAGCGCCGAGACCGGGGGCGAGGTGCGCCGCATCATCGACGACATTCTTGCCGGCCGCAGGCGGCTGGACATCCTCTGCCTTGAAGGGTCGGTCATGACCGGGCCGGGCGGCACGGGGCGGTTCCACATGATGTCGGGCACGGGGCGGCCGATGATGGAGATCATCCGCGAACTCTGCCGGCGGTCCGAGCATGTGGTCGCGGTGGGCAGCTGTGCGGCCTTCGGGGGCATCACCGCCACCGGCGACAATGGGGCCGGCGCGGTGGGGCTGGGTTTCGACGGCGAACTGGCGGGCGGACTTCTGGGCGCGGGCTGGCGCGGCGCGGGCGGTCTGCCGGTGATCAACATCCCCGGATGCCCGGTCCATCCCGACTGGGTGACCGAAACCCTGGCGCAGCTGGCCAGCGGCGGGACGAGCGCCGGTGATCTGGACGATTTCGGCCGGCCCCGTGCGATTTCGGGGACGCTGGTTCATCACGGCTGTTCGCGCAACGAATATTACGAATACAAGGCAAGTGCCGAAAAACTTTGCGAAATCGGCTGCATGATGGAAAATCTCGGCTGCAAGGGCACGCAGGCCGCGGGCGATTGCAACCGGCGGGCCTGGAACGGCGGGGGATCGTGCATCACCGGCGGCTATCCCTGCATCGCCTGCACCGAGCCGGGCTTCGAGGAGCCCGGCCATCCCTTCGTGGAAACGCCCAAGATCGCCGGCATTCCGGTCGGTCTGCCCACCGACATGCCCAAGGCGTGGTTCGTGGCGCTGGCCTCGCTGTCCAAGGCCGCCACCCCCCGGCGCCTGCGCGAAAACGCCACCTCCGACCGGGTGCGGGTGTTCCCCGAGCACAAGGGCCGCAAGCCATGAGCCGCCTTGTGGTGGGGCCCTTCAACCGGGTCGAGGGCGATCTGGAGGTGCGGCTGGACATCTCCGAGGGCCAGGTGCAGCGCGCCGAGGTGGTCTCGCCCCTCTATCGGGGGTTCGAGAACATGCTGCGCGGCAAGGATGTGCGCGACGCGCTGGTGATCGCGCCGCGCATCTGCGGCATCTGCAGCGTCAGCCAGTCGGTGGCGGCCGCGCGCGCCGTTGCCGCCGCCCAGGAGCTGACGCCGGCGCCCAACGGGCAGCTGGTGACGAACATCGTGCACGCGGCCGAGAATCTGGCCGACCACCTGACCCATTTCTACATGTTCTTCATGCCCGATTTCGCCCGTGAAACCTATTCCGGGCGCCCCTGGCATCCCGAAATCGCCGCCCGCTTCGCGGCGATGCGCGGCAGCGCGGCGGGCGACATGCTGGGCCCGCGCGCCGAATTCCTGCATGTGGTCGGGCTGCTTGCGGGCAAGTGGCCGCATACGCTGACCCTTCAGCCCGGTGGCGCCGCCCGGGTCGCCGCCGCCCACGAGATCCGCCACCTTCTGGGCATTCTGGCGGGCTTTCGCCGGTTTCTCGAACGGCACCTGTTCGGCGGCCCCCTGGAAGAATTCGCCGCGCTGTCCGATGCCGGATCGCTTCTGGAATGGGCCGCTTCCCGCCCACGCACCGATCTGTCCCTGTTCCTGCGCGCCAGCCGCGACACGGGGCTGAACGAGGTCGGGCGCGGCAATGACAGGTATCTCAGCTTCGGCGCCTATCCCGTTGACGGGAAATTCACTTTTCCCGACGGGGTGCGCAACGGCACCCGCCCGCGCCCGCTGGACTGCGCCCGCATTGCCGAAGACGCCAGCCACGCCTGGCTGGACGATGACGCCCCCCCGCGCCACCCGCTGGACGGGCGCACCCGGCCCGATGCGGAAATGCGCGACGGCTATTCCTGGTGCAAGGCGCCGCGTCTCGACGGGGCCCCGGCCGAGGTGGGCGCGCTGGCCCGCCAGGTGGTGGCCGCGCAGCCGCTGGCCCTTGACCTGGTGCGCGAGGGCGGCAATGCCGAGGCCCGCATCCTGGCGCGGATGATCGAGATCGCCCGGATCCTGCCCGAGATGGGCCGCTGGCTGCAGACGATCCGGCCACCCGATCCGTTCATCTTCCACGGGCAGACGCCGGAACGGGCCTCCGGCGCCGGGCTGACCGAGGCCGCCCGGGGCGCGCTTGGCCACTGGCTGCGGGTCGAGGGCGGGCGCATCGCCAACTACCAGATCATCGCTCCGACCACATGGAACTTTTCCCCGCGCGACGGCTCGGGCACGCCGGGGCCTCTGGAACAGGCGCTGGTCGGGCTGCCCGCCACGCCGGGCGAGGACGCGCCGGTGATGGTGCAGCATGTGGTGCGCTCGTTCGATCCCTGCATGGTCTGCACGGTTCATTGACGGGGCATCGATGGGCAGGGCGGTGACAGGCGGCGGGGCATCAGGGGGC
>JALTNO010000267.1 GCA_027000645.1 Paracoccaceae bacterium
GGCCCGAACACCAGGTCGCCGTGCCCCAGCGCCGCAAAGGCCCGCCCGAGATGGGCGCGGCGCAGGCCCGGAATGTCGGCGCCGATCAGGCAGACCGGCCCCGGCACCGCCCGCAGCAGCCGCTGCATCCGCGCCCCCAGATCACCCCCGCCCTGTGGCAGCCGGGGCAGGTCGGCCGGCCAGACGCGGCTTTGCAGCCCCTCGCGGTCGGGCGTGACCGCAAGAACCATGTCCCAGCGCCGGTCCCGCAACCTCCGCAACAGCCGCGCCGAGGCATGCCGGAACCACCATGCCGCGGCGGTGGGGCCGATCTCGCGCCCCAGGCGGGTCTTGACGCGGCCCGGCCGCGGTTCCTTGACCATCACGATCAGCGTCGGGCGGGGCATGGGGCAAGGCATGGGATGCAGGCCCGGTCAGGAGAAATAGTCGCGCAGGATGCGCCCGTAGATGGCCTTGAGCTGGTGGATCTGCGCCTCTTCCACGCATTCGTCCACCTGATGCATCGTACGTCCGACCAGCCCGAATTCGACCACCGGGCAGTGATCCTTGACAAAGCGGGCATCCGACGTCCCCCCCGAGGTGGACAGCACCGGGCGGATGCCGGTCTCGGCCTCGACGGCATAGGCCACGAGGTCGGTCAACGGCCCCGGCGGGGTGAGAAAGCTCTCGCCGGAGATCTTCACCTTCACCGTGATGGAGACGCCGAATTCCCGGGCCACCGCGTCCGCCTCGGCCCGCAGCCATTCGCTCAGCCCCGCCCCGCTGTGAAGATCGTTGAAGCGGATGTTGACCGCCCCGCGGCATTGGGCAGGGATCACGTTGGTGGCGGCATTGCCGGTATCAATGGTGACGATTGCCAGGGTGGAGGGGTCGAAATGTTCGCTTCCCTCGTCCAGCCTGTGGCCGGCCAGCCGGTCCATCAGCCGCACCATCGCCGGCAGCGGGTTGCGCGCGCGGTGGGGATAGGCCGTGTGGCCCTGCACCCCGGTCACCGTGAACCATGCGGTCAGCGACCCGCGGCGGCCGATCTTGATCATCTCGCCCAGGCGGTCGGGGCAGGTCGGTTCGCCCACCAGGCATGCGGACATGCGCTCGCCCGTGCGCGCCATGTGGTCAAGCAGCGCCCGCGTGCCATGTTCGGCCTCGCCCTCTTCATCGCCGGTAATGGTCAGGATGACGGCCCCGTCGGGCGGGGTGGCGCGGACGAAATCGACCGCCGCCGCCACAAAGGCGGCCACGCCGGATTTCATGTCGGTGGCGCCGCGCCCGAAAAGCCACCCATCCCGCCGCAGCGCTCCGAATGGCGGCACCGTCCAGGCGGATTCGTCCCCCACCGGCACCACGTCGGTGTGGCCGTTGAAGCCGAAGCTTCTGGGATGCCCCTTGCGCCCCCAGCGGGCAAACAGGTTGGCCACTCCGCCCCGGTCCACGCGCGCGCAGTCGAAGCCGGCCTCGCTCAGCACGCGCTCCAGCAGGACCAGCGCGCCCCCTTCCTGCGGCGTCACCGAGGGGCAGCGGATCAGGTCGGCCGTCAGCCGGGCCGGGTCGAGCGGGATCATGGGGTGGCCTCCTGTGATTGTGCTGCGCAACAATTGTGACGAAAACGGCGCAAAGCCAAGCCCTTCGCCGGGTTTGCGGCTTAACAGGGCCGGGGCGCGCGTGATAGTCTGAAGGCAAAGGAGAGCGCCGGGGCCGGGCAACCGGCTGTGACATGCGCGCGGTCGAGGGGGAGGGGATGCCCCGGCCGGGCGGGTCAGGCAGCCGTGCCGCGGCAACCGGCCAGGATGGGGCAGGAATATGGGCTGGATCGCGCTTGCGGACCATGACGGCCACCGGTTTTGCCCGGGCGGGCTGGGCGGAGGAGACGTCGCCCTTGTCGCACCCGATACCCGGTGGATGGAGCGCGGCACTCTCGTTGTCGAAACCTTCCTGCCCAGCATCGGGAAAGCGACGCCGCTGGTCTATTGCGAGCTGCCGGGAAAGGTGCCGTTTCACTTCTCGCTGCAGGCGGTCCCGGGCGGCGGGCTGACCCTGGTCCTGGCGGTCGGCGACGAGATCCTGCACCAGTCCTTCGCCCATTGCGGCCGCGAACGAACCGATGCCGCCCGGATTTCCTGTTCCTGGGACATCGCCGCCGGCCACGGGCATATCGCGCTGGAACGTCCGGGCCGGGACGAGCTTCAGATCAGGCCGGTTCCCGCCCCGGTGGCGCCGCTGATGGATCATGCCCGGGCGCTGATGGCCGACCCGGCATGCCGGTATCTGGCGCCCATGGTGCAATTCATGGCGCTTTCGACCGCGATCGAACCGGTCGGCCCGATACCGTCGCTGCACCCCGACACGCCGGTGGCAACGCCGCAGGGCTATCGCCCGGTCGGCCGGTTGCGCCGGGGCGATACGGTCCTGACCCCGCAGGGCGACATCGTGCCGGTTCTGCACCGCGTGTCAAGGACCCTGCCCGCGCACGGCAGCCTGCGGCCGGTGCGGCTGCGCGCGCCCTATTTCGGCCTGCGCCGCGATATCGTCGTAGCCCCCCAGCAGCGCCTGCTCATGTCCGGTTCCGACGTGGAATATCTTTTCAACCACGAGGCCGTCCTGGTCGAGGTCAGCCACCTTGTCGGCGAAACCTCGGTCCTGCCCGCCGATACCGGGCCGCTTGCCACCTATACCCAGCTGATCCTGCCCCGGCACGAGGCCGTGATCGCCGCCGGTTCGGCCCTTGAAACCCTCTTTCTCGGTCGGATTCGGCGCAAGAAGGAGTGGCTCGGCGTCAGCGTGCTGCGCGACATGGATCGCCACAGCCTGCCCGAACACGGTCGATCGCTGTTTCCGGTCCTGCGTCCCTTCGAGGCGGTCGTTCTTGCCGAACAGCGGGCGGCCTGAAGGGCAGCCCCGCCGCGCGTCAAGCCTCGCCGCCCCCGGAATCATTGCCCGCATCGTCGAAAAACGGCGTCATCTGGGCAACGATCACCGAATTCTCGTCAAGCGCGCGCTGCATCAGCGCCCGCTCCTCGGCATCGATCTCGTGACCCTGGGCTTCGCGCTCCTCGATCGTGCCGTATCCGGTCACATCCAGCGGTGCCATGTCCGCCTGCTTAAGGATCGCAACCGTTTCGCGCACCGCCTCGGCCTCATCCACGCCCGAGGCATAGCACATCAGCGCCGCACCGGTCGCCCCCTCCGGCAGGCCGTCGCCGGCCTTGCGCCCGAGATGCACCAGAAGCGTATAGACCTTCTGCCGCGAGGCTTTGCCGGGCATGTCAGTCACGCAGCAGCTCGTTGATGCCGGTCTTGGAACGGGTGCGCTCATCCACCCGCTTGACGATTACGGCGCAGTAGAGGTTGACCCCACCGGTCGAGGGCATCGAGCCCGCGACCACCACCGAATAGGGCGGAACCTCGCCATACATGACCTCGCCGGTCGCGCGATCCACGATCTTCGTGGACTGGCCAATGAACACCCCCATGCCCAGAACCGAACCTTCGCGCACGATCACGCCTTCGACCACCTCGGAACGCGCCCCGATGAAACAGTTGTCCTCGATGATCGTGGGGCCGGCCTGCATCGGCTCAAGCACCCCGCCGATGCCGACCCCGCCGGACAGATGCACGTTCCTGCCAATCTGCGCGCAGGACCCGACCGTGGCCCAGGTATCCACCATGGTGCCTTCGTCCACATAGGCGCCTAGGTTGACAAAGGACGGCATCAGCACCACCCCCGGCGCGATATAGGCCGAACGCCGCACCACGCAGTTCGGCACCGCGCGGAAGCCGGCGGCGCGCCACTGGCTTTCGTCCCAGCCCGCGAACTTGCTGTCCACCTTGTCCCACCATCCGCCGCCCTGGGGGCCGCCCCCCTGCAGCTCCATGTCCTTGATGCGGAATCCCAGGAGAACCGCTTTCTTGGCCCACTGGTTGACATGCCAATTTCCGTCGGCCTGCCTTTCGGCCACTCTGAGCGCCCCCGAATCCAGCCGGTTCAGGGTTTCCTCGATGGCTTCGCGCGTCTCCCCCCCGGTGGCCGGGGTGATGGTATCGCGGATGTCCCAGGCCGCTTCGATCGCGGCTTCCAGCTGGGCGTTTGACATGGCCGTCTGCTCCTCCAATTCGGCACCCGTTTCGACCGCCTATAGACTGCGGCAACGCGCAGCGCAACGAACTGTGCGGGCGACGTCGCCCGTCGGTCGAGGCGCGGGCCGTCATGTATCGGGCACCGGCCCCGAGGGGACAATGGCTTCCGCCTCTTCGGAAAATCCAAGATCCTTCAATCGCTGCGAGATCGCCGCGACAACCTGCGCGGGAAGTGTGGTCTTTTCTGCATTCACCAATGTCAATGCATGGCGAAGGAAGGTGATATCGTCGCCATTTTCGGTCAGGAGCGTGAATACCTTCCCCTCCTCGATCGCTTTCCCGGCCTTTCCCGGTTGTTCGCGAGAGCCGGAGCCGCCTGGCGCATGCCGATCGTCGTCGCCCTTTGCGACAATCGACAAGGCCTCATCAAACCTTCCGTTCAATGCCAAGGCGATCGCATGCGCCCTTTCAAGCTCGTCGCCAAGGTCCGTTCGGCGAAATTCCAGCGCATAGGAAGCCACCAGGTCCGGTATGCTCTCGGGCAAGCTCTCGCGCGTCTGGAAATGGCGCGCGATCATGTCGAGCAGGCGGTAAGGCGTTTCCGGCACATCCACATCTCGTGACGCGATTGCATCCTGCACTGCGTCCATTCCGTTTTCCGAAGTCACCCCCGCAAACGGGAAGGCCGGCCCGGCTTTCGATGCGGTACTTGCCGCGGCCCTTTCCCATGACCTCGAAACAATCCTGGCGTGCTCCAGGCGGTTGTCGGCAACCAGAAGCCTTACGACACGCGGCCCCAGATGGGCGCGCAAACTTGCCGGCAGCGCGAAGAATGCACGTGCAATCTTTTCCTCGGCATCCAGACCCAGCGGCGCATCCGCCAGAAGGCTTTGCCAGAACGTGACGTTGTCGCCGCAATCGGCGGCCGCAAACCGCGCCTGAAGATTCTGCGCCTTTCCGCTTTTCGGGGGCGCATCCATGACTTTGGCGATCTCCCTCAACTGGCGCACCTCTTCGTCAACCTCCGGCAATATCGCCAGAACCCGTCCTGCCTCGGCCCCGAAACCGAAATGGAGATAGGTCTTGGCAAGCCCTTTTGCCGCCTCGGGATTCAGGCTGTCGAACTCGCCATACAACCCGGATCTCCAGGCCGCCACGGCGCGGGAGAACCTGTCTCCATCGGCCCATTCGGCCACTCGGAGAAACCCCTCTCCCGCGCACAGGTCGCTTTTTCCAGCCACCCCGTCGAGTTTCAGGGCGGCGCCCAACAACCCCTCATCACGCATTCCGGCGACGGAGATCCGCAGGTTTTCGGCAGATCCCACCCGCGCCTGCCGAACCTGATCACTTTCCTTGCGTTCAGGTGCGGACGATATCTCGCCGGGCGTTTGAACGCCCTTGCCGGTGCGCTTCATGTCGCCGTCGGCCAGCGCGAATTCATCTGCCCCCCAAAGCTCACCACGCAGAGCGATTTCCTGCATGCGCTCGATCAACCGGTCGCGCCATGCACTTTTCGGCATGACCGGAAACGGGGCGAAGGTGAGCGCCACGCCGTCAACTCGCTCCCGCTTCGGGCTGAACGGCATGCCCAACCGCCCCCGCGGACCACTCCGGACAAGTTCGCCCAGAGCAAACTTGCGCCTGGCGAACTGCCATCGGGTAAATCGATACGGTCCGGCATCGGCCACCAGCCGTGCAAGGCGACGCTGCGCGCCCGCCTCGGCTGCATCCGCTATGTCGATGACCAGGTAGGTTTCCCCCTGAAGGAATGCCCTTACCTGACAGTCGCAGCCCAGCGACAATGTAAGGGCCGCTTCCTTGGGATCGGCAACAACCTCTTCCAGTCGCTTTCTCGGAATCCGGTCAAACACGGTTCGCGTGTCGAAAACGAGCCCGGGGGCCGATACGGAAACCCGCACCGATCGGCGGTCACGCTGTACATCCCACACGGCCCCGGGGCGGATCCTGGCCACCAGCCGCGAAAAGCCCGGATGTTCGCCCGAGCGAACCGTGACGACTTCCGCCAGCGAGGAAGTCGCGAAGGTCAACGTGATCGGAAGAAGCCACCAGAGCCTCATGCGGCCTCCCGTTTTGCAGCATTGAGCGCCTCTTCGATCTCGGCGAACGCAGGCCGGACATGCCTTGGCGTGTTCTGTCGACCGACCTCGACACAAATGGCGGCAGAATGGTTGTGAAGGTTGGCGATGAGAACTTCGCGGATGAGCTGATAGAAATGGCTGTCTTCCTCGATGACGGCCTTGACCTTTGCAGCAAACGGTCCGACCAGCCCGTATGCCAGAAACACGCCAAGAAACGTGCCGACAAGCGCACCGCCGATCAGCTTGCCCAGAACCTCGGGCGGCTGGTCGATCGATGCCATCGTCTTGATCACACCCAGTACCGCCGCCACGATCCCGAGCGCCGGCAGGCCGTCCGCAAGCGTTTGCAGGGCATGGCTGGAGTGCAGGGCATCATGCAGATTGTTTTCCATTCTCTTGTCGAGGATCTCCTCGACCTGATGGGGATCATCGTAATTCATCGTCGCCGACCGCAGGGTGTCGCAGATCAGTTCGACGGCCTCCTTGTCGCCCTGTATCCGCGGGTATCTCCCGAAAATGTCCGAGCCCTGCGGATCCTCGATATGCTGTTCGAGTTCCACCGGATTTCGGCGCGCAATGCGGATCAGGACGAACAGGAGACACAACAGGTCGCGATAGTCGTCGGCTTTCCATTTCGGCCCGGAAAATACCTTGCCGATGTCCTTCAGCGTGTGCTTGACCACATGAGGGTCATTTCCGATCAGAAAGGTGCCGACCCCGGCACCGCCGATCATGGCCAGTTCGAAAGGTAGCGTCTTGAGGATGATCGCCATCTTGCCACCTGCCAGCAGGTAGCTGCCAAAGACCATCACGAAAATCACTACGATGCCAACGATGCCAATCATCCCGGTTCTCCGCCTTTTGCGATGCGCTCAGCCACCGTCGGCCCCATCCAGAAGCGCCCGGTACCCGGCCAGGTCATCCCCTTTCGGAGTACTCGTATTCCGCCCGGCCAGGATGACGCTGACCGCATAGGCGCTTTCCGGGTTCATCCCGGCCATGATCCCCGCCGAGGCTTCGGGCTTCATCCGGGCAAGGAAACCTGCCGCAAAACGCGGGTCCATCTGTTCGAACAAGGTCGCCGCATCCTTCGGTTTCATCTGCTCGTAAACCCGGGTCAGCCGGGCCACGTCATCTTCGGCTGCGGCATCCGCCTGGGCGATGGTCGCACGCAACTCTTCGCGGGCAGAAGTCAGTTCGGCCAATCTGGCCTCGGCCTCGGAGGCGGTGGCCGCAAGTTCCTTTTCCCGCCGGGCAATCCGATCTTCGCGCGCAGCCAGGGTCGCCTCTCTCTTGCGCAGGGCATCCAGGATGCGCTGCAACTCGGGTTCCTGGCAGATTTGAGGGACCGCGTCCCGTTCCTGCGCAACCGCATCTTCGGCAGGGCCGTCAGCCGCCATCTGCCTGGCCATGACCGGCCCGGCCGTGACGGCAAGGCGAACCACCGCCGATCCGATCATCAATGCGGCAATCGTGAACAGCACGCCACCACGAATGCGCTCACCAGCCGGCTTGTCCGTCATTGGATCCTCTCCTTCTCGCGGTGACCGTGGCGAATGAACATCGGCCCCCCCGTTTCCGCGGGCTCTACCGAAGGCGGGGCGGGTTTTTCAGCCTCTTCCGGGGACGCCTGCGCAGCAGTCACGTCATGCATCGACGCCATGAGAAGCTCGAGGCGATGGGCCACCTTTTCGGCCCGTTCGGTCAGGCCTCCAAGCGCGGCATTGGAGGCCTCGGAGGTTTCGCGTGCCGTATCCAGAGATTGTTTCAGCTCTTCCACCTGGGCCGAAAGCACGGCCACAGCGCCCCCGACCCCCTTTTCAAGGCTGTTGAACCGCTTGAGCCGCCTGGCGAGGACAAAACAGTAGAGTCCGACCCCCAGAGCCCCGGCGACAAGAAGAATGTCGGAAATCAGCTCCAATCCCGCCTCCTAGTTCATCACGAATTCCATGATCAGCAGATCGCGGACCCGCCCGTTACCGGCGACGATGTTGACCCGCCTGAGCATCTGGGCACGCAAGCGCACCAGAATTGCCGGCTCGGACAGGTCCGCCGGTTCCAGCGCGCGCAGATATCCGTTCAGGACATCGACGATTCGCGGCATGATCCGGGTGACCTCCTCGACCTCGGCAGGCTCCACCTCCAGCTGGGCACGGAAGCGCAGCTGTCGAATACGCCGATCACCGATCAGCGATACGGTGATCGGCTCGATCGGCACGAAGGCGCCCGGGGCGGGTGATTCGGCCACGATGTCCGCAGCCTTCCCCTTCTCTGCCTTCCCGGCCATTTCGGCGGCGGGTGCGACCCCGATCGGCACAAGGCCGAAGTGAACCGCGGCAAAGCCGATGCCGGCCCCGAAAACGGCCAGAATCGCCCAAAGGATCACGCCCCGTTTCCTGCCCTTCACGCCTTCTTCCGGTTCCGCCACCGCGTCCGTCATCGCGACCTTCCCGCTTGTCCTTGCATCCCCTGTTTAAGCCGAGAACGACTAACCGATTGTTAAGCCAGATCGTCCAATGTCGGCCCCGACAGAGAAATGCCCCGACGCGAGGAGGTTCCATTGAATCAGGTCGTTTCCGCATGGGCCCGGCTGGGCCGGGCGAAGCAGATCGCCGTGATGCTTGCGGCTGTGGTGGTGATGGCCGGCATCATTCAGCTGTCCCTTGCGGCCACGACGCCGACGATGAAGCTGCTTTATGCGAATCTTGAAGAAAATTCGGCCGGAGAGGTGATCCGCGCGCTCGATCAGCGGGCGGTGAAATACGAGGTGCGCGGCGCTTCCATCTACGTTCCGGCGGCGATTCGCGACGAACTGCGGATGTCGCTGGCGGCCGACGGGCTGCCGGCGACGGGCGGGCGCGGTTACGAACTGCTCGATTCGCTCAGCGGGTTCGGAACCACGTCTCAGATGTTCGATGCCGCCTACTGGCGCGCCAAGGAAGGCGAGCTGGCCCGCACGATCGTCGCGAACCGCTTTGTCTCCAGGGCGCGGGTTCATATCGCGCGCGATGGCAACAATCCCTTCCAGAGGCGGACCAGACCGACGGCATCGGTTGCCCTGATTCCCGCCGGAGGCCCGATCACACCGGCCCAGGCGAATGCGATCCGTCACCTGGTCGCCTCCGCGGTGGCCGGAATGGCGGCAGAGGACGTGACCGTCATTGATGCCGATGGCAACCTGATCCCCATGCCCGAATCGGGCAGCGTCACGGCTCGTGCCCAGAATCTGTCGGAAGAAATGCGGACAAGGATTCTCCGCCTTCTCGAGGCTCGGGTCGGTGCAAACAACGCCGTGGTCGAAGTCAGCGTCGATACCGTGACCGCAAGAAAGTCGGTTCGGGAAAGGCGTATCGACCCGGACAGCCGGGTGGCGATTAGTACCGATATCGAGGAAAAGTCGGACGCCTCCACCGGCTCCTCCGGGGCGGTTACGGTGGCTTCGGACCTGCCCGATGGCGAAGCCGCATCCGGAGGCGGATCGAAATCGCAGGCCAGTGCGACCCGCGAAAGGGTCAATTACGAGGTTTCGGAAACGCGCCTGGAGGTCACCGAAGATCCGGGTGCCATCAAGCGCGTGACCGTGGCGGTGTTGGTGAACTGGGTGCCTGCCGAAGGGGGGGATGGTGCGCAGGGGATGCAGCCCCGAAGCGAGGAAGAGCTTGCCGCGCTGCGCGAACTGGTCGAGGCTGCGATCGGTTTCAACCCCGAAAGGGGGGATGTTGTCACCCTCAAATCCATGGCCTTTCCGGCACGCTCCGAACAGGGCGTGACCGTCAACTCGTCCTGGCTCGACCGGATTGATCCGGACCCGATGTCGGCAATCCAGACAGCGGTTCTTGCGCTGGTGGTTCTGGTGCTGGGGTTGTTCGTGATCCGCCCCATACTGACACACCCCGCCTCCGGGACGCTTCCGCGCGCTCTCCCGGCGGTCGAACCGGAGGTGCCGGTCCTGACAGGAGAAATCGCGGATGATCCGGCTTCCTCCCCGGCATCGGCACGGCAGGAAAGCGATACCTCCAATCTTCCGGTCGCCCTCGCGAATGAAAGTGATCCCGTGGAGCGACTGCGCGCGATGATCGGGGATCGTCAGGAGGAAACCGTCCAGATCCTGCGCGGATGGCTCGAAGAACGCGAGGAGACCGCCTGATGGCCATTTCGGACCTCTTCGAGGACTTCGGCAACCGATCCGGGACGGCCGGTGCCACGACTTTCGTATCCGCGGACGACCTGGAGGAAAAACGGTTGGAGGCTTTCGAAAACGGATACAAGTCCGGCTGGGAGGATGCCACTGCCGCGCAGGCACGAAACCACGCCCGAATCAGCGAAGCGCTGGCGGAACGCCTCCAGGACGTTTCCTTTTCCCGGCAGGAAGCGACGGTCGAGATTCTTCAGGCGCTTGAGCCGCTGTTCTCCCAGCTGCTGTCGGTCGTTCTGCCAGAGCTCATGTTCCGGTCTTTCGGCCAGCACGTCGTAGATGAACTCGTAGCAACCGCCCGAACCGTCTCGAACGCTCCGATCGAAATCCTGGTGTCCGAAGGGACGGCAGACGCACTGCGCCCGCTTCTGCCCCGAACCTTGCCGATGACCGTGAAAGTCCGGGAAACGCCGGACATCGCCCCCCATCAGGCCTGCCTCCGGGTCGGGCGGCAGGAAACGGAACTCGACGCTCAGCGCCTGATGCGGGAGATCCGGGAAGCCGTCGAGTCATTCTTGTCGCAAGCCAGAGAGGAACTTGCCAATGGATAACCTCAGCAAGGACGCCGCCGATTCAACCAATCCCTTCGAAACCGTTCCGATCGAGATCGTCGTTTCGGTCGGCAAGGCCCGGCCGCTGGTTCGAGACCTGGTGAACCTGCGGGAAAATGCCGTTCTCAGACTGGACCGGCGGATCGAGGATCCGGTGGAGCTTTTCGTCGGCGATCGGCTCGTCGCACGGGGGCGGCTCGAAGAACTGGAAGATGGCGAAGCGGGGCAACTGGGTGTGCGCCTGACCGATATCGCCGATTTCTCGGGTGATCTGGAATGAACCGGAAGAATGTCATCCTGGCGGCGGTCGCCGCCTGCCTTCTGTATCTCGCTCTTGCCGATCAGGCCGCCGCCCAGGAGATCAGTCTGTCGCTTGGGCAGGGTGGCTCTCTCTCTGCCCGGACGATCAACCTTTTCCTTCTGATCACGGTTCTCAGCATCGCCCCCGGCATCGCGATGATGGCGACCAGTTTTCCCTTTCTGGTCACGGTCCTGGCCATTCTCCGGCAGGGCATCGGCCTTCAGCAATCCCCGCCGAACATGTTGATCGTCAGCCTTGCCCTGTTCCTGACCTACTTTGTCATGGAACCCACGTTTACGGCGGCCTGGAACGAAGGCGTCGCGCCCATGCTGGATGAAACGGTGGATACGCGAACCGGCCTCGAACGTACGGTCCGCCCTTTCAGGAGCTTCATGGCCAGCCGTGTGGATCCGGACGCATATCTGTCAATGGCCGATCTGCGCCCCGATCTCGGCTCCTTCGAACCTTCCGAGGATTCGCCGCTGTCCCTCCTGATCCCCAGCTTCATCCTGTCGGAAATATCACGGGCCTTCCAGGTCGGGTTCGTCGTCGTTCTGCCATTCCTCATCATCGATCTGGTCGTCTCGGCAGTTCTCATGTCGATGGGCATGATGATGGTGCCGCCCACTGTGGTCGCGCTGCCGTTCAAACTCGCCTTCTTCGTCGTCGCGGATGGCTGGACGCTCGTGGCCAGGTCACTGGTTGAAGGGTATTCGTCGTGATGCATGCCGCGCAGCCAGGGAAACCGGAAAGGCCGTATCTCGCGAGAGATTCTGTCCGGGCGCCAAGGCGAATGCGGGTCGGACACGCCCTCGGCCGAATCCTGGCGAAAGACCCCAGGGACGGCGCGCACGGTCACCCGCCGCCAAGGGCGATGCCAAGCCGCGGCGCAAGTGGTGCAGACGGTCGCGCGCGCTCAGCCTGGCGACATGCCGCGCAGCCGCTCGGACCGCCTCCGCAACAATTCCAGGGTCGTCAGCAACACGATGGAGATGCCCACCAGAATCGTGGCAACGGCAAGGATCGTCGGGCTGATCTGCTCGCGCAGACCCGTGAACATCTGCCACGGCAGGGTCTTCTGGCTGGCCGAACCCACGAAAAGAACGACCACGACCTCGTCGAAGGAGGTGATGAACGCGAACAGCGCCCCCGAGATCACGCCGGGCAGGATCAGCGGCATCTGCACGCGGAAGAAGGTGGTCACCGGATCGGCCCCCATGTTCGCCGCCGCGCGGGTCAGGGAACGGTCGAAACCGACCAGTGTCGCCGTCACGGTAATGATGACGAAGGGAATGCCCAGAACCGCGTGGGCGAGGATCACCTTGATATAGCCCACGACCGACTTGTTCAGGCCCAGCGTTCCCTCGAGGAAATTGCCCACCGCCGAGTAGAAGAAGAACATGCCGGTGGCCGAGATGATCAGCGGCACGATCATGGGCGAGATCAGGATCGCCATGATCGGGCGACGGAAGGGTACGTGGCTCTGGCTCAGCCCGATGGCGGCCAGCGTTCCCAGCGAGACCGAGATCACCGTCGCAAACGGCGCGATGATCAGCGAGTTCTTGAAGGATCGCTGCCACTCATTGTTGGTGAAGAAATCCTGATAGTGCTTCAGCGAATAGCCCGCCGGGTCGAAGCGCAGCATCTCGGGGGTGAAGGTGAAAAAGTCCTGGGCATTGAACGACAATGGCAGCACCACGAGGATCGGCGTGATCAGAAAGACGAAAACCGCCCCCGCGATCACGCGGAAGGTATAGTGCCAGAGCACCTGCCCCGGCGTCAGGTAGGGTGCCAGCGGTGCGCGATAGCGGCCGGTCCCGACCCAGAAGACGAACCAGCCGAAGAACCAGCCGAACAGCGCGCCGACCACGGCACCGGCTACCGCGCCCATGAGGAACCCCACGGCCGCAAAGGCAAGCAGGATGAATCGCCGCGCCGGGCGCTCCCGGTCGAACCGGGTGGTAAAGACATAGGCAAGGAGCGCCATGACCGCCGCGCCGATGACGGCGCCCAGCCCCGGCTGGTTCTGGGCCGTGCCCACAAGCAGGCCGGCGAAAGCTCCGGCCAGCGCGTTGATGGATGCGGTAAAGGCCGTGGAGGGTTTCTGCACCGGGTTCAGGCTCATGCGACGTTACCCCAGCTTCACGTTGTCGATGCCCACGATCTTGTCATAGGCCCAGTAGAGCAGCAGCACGATGACCAGCAGGATCGT
>JALTNO010000268.1 GCA_027000645.1 Paracoccaceae bacterium
ATGCCAAGCCCGCCGAAGCCCAAGAGCAGGTCCGGCATCTGGATGGAGAGCGCGCGCAGGTAGTCGCCGGTCATCGCCCCCTGCTGGGCCACCTGGTTGAGCTGCAGCCCGACGTTGCGCATCGCCCAGCGCGCCGACTTCGAGCCGCGACCCAGCCCGCCCATGCGCCGGTTGAGGTTGTCCACCTCGCGCCCGACCATGGCGAAGGACCGGCGGCCTTCCCGCCCGATGCCGCGGAACTCGGTGCGCACCTGCCTGCCGCCGGTGGCGCCGATCCGCACGCTGACGCGCTTTTCCGCCATGGATCAGTCCTCGTTCCGTTCATTCATCCTGCGCACCATCACCGCCTCGATCGCGGGCAGGAGGTGGCCGACCGCCGCGGGATCACACCCCAGCGCCCGGGCCAGAGCCAGCGCCGTGCCCATGTCCCAGCCGATGACGCCGCCCGCGGGCGAGATGCGCAGCTGCCCGCCGAGTCGGCCGACAAGATCCCAGACCTGTGCGCCCTCATAGGTCTGCGGTGCATTCAGCCGGCGCGGGCATTCTTTGCAGACCTGGTCGCGGCCCTCGCAGGGCTCGCAGGCGTCGCAGTAGGCGCCGCCCCCGCCGAACTCCCATTCGGCGAGGGCGGTGAGGCGTTTTTTTCCTGCTCCAGCGCATGGATCGGCGCCACATAGAGCGCCCGGAAGGCCAGCCACACCCAGGGGATGTCCATCAGTGCATCCACGGTATCCGGGGTGGGTTCGTCCAGCGGGTTGCCCTCGGCATCGCCCACGCCCTCCCACTCGATGATCACGCGGCGCGCCCAGGCCTTCACCTCGAGGACGCCGGCATCGATCTCGGGCTCGTCCTCGAAGGCCCCGGCCTCCGCCATCTCGCGCCACACTTCCGTGGCAATCGCGCTGACGGGTGGTAGCACGCGCACACGCACCCCGCGGCCAAGGTCGAGCCATTTCGGTTCGGTCGAAAGCTCCAGCCTGATCATCAGTACCCCGCCACCTGGTTGTTCAGCACCACCGTGCACATCTGGCCTGCCGCGCTGTCATAGGCCGCCTGCCACTCAAAACTCGCCTGAATGCCCTGCGGGCCCTGGATCTCCACCCGCGGGCGCGGCAGGTAGACCGCGTGCGCCGTGATGGTGAGGCTCTGGGCGGGCGACAGCGTCCAGGAGAACTCCAGCTCGGCGGCCGTGCCGTTGAGCGCCTGGTCCATCAGGGTGGTATCGGCGAAGCGCACGTCGATCCGGCCGGTCAGCGCCGCGATCGAGGGATCGGCCCCGTCGATGCGGCCATCGTTGCGGATGGTCTCGATCCGGTCGAGGTTGTTGGCGTAAGCGAACTCGGCCGAGACCACGTTGCCCAGCGCCGCGCCGTCGCGCATGATCGCCCCGTTGAAATGGCCGAAGCGCTGCAGGTTCCACGCGCTCGGCGTGCCGGCCTGGCTGGTCGCGGCCACCGCCTCGCCCTGGGCCACCAGCCCGACGGTGGCGGTCAGGAGCCCCGAGCGCTCCATCCGCATCCCCAGCCGGTCGAGCACACATCCCGTGTACATGGCAAAGCGCGGCACCTCCGGCATGCCGACCTCGATGGACATCGAGGGCAGCGACCAGGAACCGGAGGTGAAGGTGTGGGTGTAGTCGGGCGACGTGCCCGTGGTCGTCGGGTCGCCGAAGGCCGCCTTGAGCCAGAAGCCGATGGCTTCGAGATCGACCGGCACCTCGATCTCACCGTCGACCGTGACCGCGTCTTTGATGGGCGGCAGCGGATCGCGGCCGTAGCCCAGAAGCTCGGATTCGATCAGGGGCTGCTCGGCACCCAGCGAGGCGCTGGCAAAGGGCATCTGGAAGAAGCCGCCCGCCGGCGCGGTGCCGTAAGTCGTCTCGAACGCGGCCGCAAGCTGCGACCGCGCGCCTTGTGCGCGTGCCATGGTTCAGTCCTTTCGGTTGTCGATTCAGGTGAGCGGGTCGCTCGTCGTGTAATGCAGCGTCACCGCGATCACCGCGGCCTTGAGCGCCTGTGCGCCTTCTAGGGCCAAGTCCACCGGCTGCGGTGCCTCGGGCTCCACCCAGTCGCACAAGCCGCCCAGCGTGCGGTCGACGGCCAGGGCCGTGCCGATGGCGGCAGCGAGTGTATCGAACGCGGTGTCGCGCGCGGCCGGGGGCTTGCCCTGCACGATCACCTCGACCTCCGCGCGGTGCCGCCAGTGGTATTGCAGCGGCGACATGGTGACCTCCGGCTCCCCCGGCTCGCCGTCGCGCAGGATCACCAGCCCGCCCGCCGGCACCCGCTCGGGCAGCACCTCGCCGCGCAGCACGGTGGCGTCTGGCACGGTCTGCAGGGTTGCGTGGAGAGCCTGCAGGATGGTTTCGCGGGAGGTGGGCATTGTCGCTACCGTGTTTCAGCTTGATATTCGGGTTGGTGCCGCATGGTTTTTCAGACGGGTGCCAGATCCGTATTCCTTGCCGTTTTGCATCATCTGTACTACGTAAAAGCTGACAGCGTCTTACAGGTAAGACAAAATGCCGGCCCCGACACTGAACATTTCCCCCGCCGTCAAGCGGGAATTGCGAACGCTCGGCGCGCGCATCAAGCGGGCCCGCCTGCTGCGGCGCTTGCCCATGGAGCTGATCGCGGAGCGTGCCGGGACGAGCAGGGCCACGCTCTACCGTATCGAACGTGGTGATCCCAACGTGCGCATCGGCGCCTACATGCTGGTGCTGCAGGCGCTCGGCCTGCTCAAGGGGTTTGGCGATGTCGAGGACGCTCTGGGCGATTTACTCGTCGTTGAGCAACTTCCCAAACGGGCCCGCAGTCGTGGACACTCTGCCCGTGTTATGACCTGAACCCCGTGGCGGACGCGCCGCGCATCCTCAGGACGCGGATCGATTTCGACGACGCAACCGCGTTTCTGCGGTTGCTGCAGGAGGTCGCGGAATATTTTCTGTAGCCCGCGGAATGAGGCCGGATCATTCGGGAATGCGCCACCGTGGTCCGCAACTGGCGCGCATATGTGAGGCGCAGGCAGGCCCCTGCGGGAGAGATCGGCAGGATGGCACCGGCGTTCGAGCGCGAGGATCTGGAATACGCGCCGGGTCTGTGACTGGCAGAGCCCCTGTTTCCCTTGCGCCGAGCAATATTCTGCGACGCCCGTTGCGCTCAGATCCTCCATCTCTCCACGATCATCCCCGGCACTCGGGCTGCCACCGCCTCCGCCGCGCCAACCAGATCCAGCCGCTTCGGCAGCTTCACCTGCGGGACGAGGACGAAGATCGGGATCGTGACGTTCTTGCGGAACCGTCGCTTCGAGGCCTTGAAGCTCAGCGGGTCGGATGTCTGCCGCGCCCGGGCCGTGCCGTCATCCACCAGTAGCGGAAAGCGGCCCTTGCGGTAGACGAAGCGCAGGCGCCGGCCGGTGCGTTCCTCCCATATATGCGGGGTGATGCGCGCGCCCCTCGGCCCCCGCATCCGCTTCGCTACCCGGTCGACCGGGATCGCCAGCCAGAATCCGTCCTTCGAGCGGATCAGCGCTCCGCGCTCGAAGGCACCCACGATCTCGGGTGCCTTCGACCAGATCAGCGCCGCGGCATCCATGCTGACGGTGCCTTCCGGATAGCGCCTGGCCCGGATGGTGTTGGCCAGACGCCGTCCCAAGCCGGCGCCC
>JALTNO010000269.1 GCA_027000645.1 Paracoccaceae bacterium
CCACCATCACCTGGGACGTTCCCGGCAAGTCCATGAACGTGATGACCTTCCAGGGGCTGGAGGATCTGAGCAACTGCATCGACGCGGCTCTGGCCGATGATGCGGTGAAAGGCATCGTCATCACCTCGGGCAAGGAGGGCTCCTTCGCCGGGGGCATGGATCTCAACGTGCTGGGCAGCTTGCGCGACCGGGCCGGCGACGACCCCGCAAGGGGGCTGTTCGAAGGGGTGATGGACATGCACCGCCTGCTGCGCAAGATCGAGCTGGCCGGCATGGACCCCAAGACGAAGAAGGGTGGCAAGCCGATTGCCGCCGCCCTGCCCGGCACCGCCGCCGGCATCGGGCTGGAGCTGCCGCTGGCCTGCCACCGCATCTTCGTTGCCGACAACGCATCGGCCCGCATCGGCCTGCCCGAGATCATGGTCGGCATCTTCCCCGGCGCCGGCGGCACCACGCGGCTGGTGCGCAAGCTGGGCGCCATGGCCGCCGCGCCCTTCCTGCTGGAGGGCAAGATGGTCAGCCCCGACAAGGCGAAGGCCGCCGGCCTGATCGACGAGGTGGTGGACGACCCGGTGGCCGCCGCCCGCGAATGGGTACTGAACGCGAAGGATGCCGATCTGGTCAAGCCGTGGGATGCCAAGGGCTACAAGATGCCCGGCGGCGCCCCCTATCACCCGGCAGGCTTCATGACCTTCGTCGGCGCCAATGCCATGGTCAACGGCAAGACCAAGGGCGCCTACCCGGCGCCGAAGGCGCTGCTCAGCGCGGTCTATGAAGGGGCGCTGGTGGATTTCGACACCGCCCTGCGGATCGAGGCGCGCTGGTTCACCAACATCATGCTCAACCCGTCCTCGGGGGCGATGATCCGCTCGCTCTTCCTCAACAAGGAAGCGCTCGAAAAGGGCGCCGTGCGGCCGGCCGGCATCCCCGATCAGCGGGTCAGCAAGCTGGGCGTTCTGGGCGCCGGCATGATGGGGGCGGGGATTGCCCTGGTCAGCGCGCTTGCCGGGATCGAGGTGGTGCTGATCGACCGCGACCAGGAAAGCGCCGATCGCGGCAAGTCCTATTCCGAACGCTACATGGACAAGGGCATCAAGCGCGGCAAGGCCACGCCGGAGAAGAAGCAGAAGGTGCTGGACCTCATCACCGCCACCCCGGATCTGGAGAAGCTGGAAGGGTGCGACCTGATCATCGAGGCGGTGTTCGAGGACCCGAAGGTCAAGGCCGAGATGACGCAGAAGGTGGAAAGGATCATCCCCGAGGACTGCATCTTCGCCACCAACACCTCGACCCTGCCGATCACCGAGCTGGCCCGCGCCAGCAAGCGCCCGGATCAGTTCATCGGCATCCATTTCTTCAGCCCGGTGGAAAAGATGCTGCTGGTCGAGATCATCAAGGGCAAGGAGACCGGCGAACGCGCGGTGGCCAAGGCGCTGGACTATGTGCGCCAGATCCGCAAGACCCCGATCGTGGTCAACGATGCGCGCTTCTTCTACGCCAACCGCTGCATCATCCCCTATCTCAACGAGGGCATGCGCCTCGTGACCGAAGGGGTGGTGCTGCCGCTGATCGACCACGCGGCCGAGCAGCTGGGCTTCCCGGTCGGGCCGCTGCAGCTGGTGGACGAGACCTCGATCGACCTTGCCGCCCGTATCGCGCGCGCCACCAGGGCGGCCATGGGCGAGGCCTATCCCGAAAGCCCGGCCGACGATCTGGTGTTCTGGATGGAGGAACAGGGCCGGCTGGGCCGCAAGGCGAAGGCCGGGTTCTTCGACTATGACGAGAAGGGCAAGCGGCAAGGCTACTGGAAGGGCATGGCGGAGAAATATCCCCCCGCCGACCCGCAGCCCGAACTGGCCGAGGTGCAGGACAGGCTGATGTTCGCGCAGGTGCTGGAGGCCGTGCGGGCGCTGGAGGAAGGCGTACTGGAGGACATCCGCGAAGGCGATGTGGGCGCCATCCTCGGCTGGGGCTTTGCGCCGTGGTCGGGCGGGCCGTTCTCGTGGCTCGACATCAAGGGAGCGGCCTGGGCGGCGGAACGCTGCGACCGGCTGGTCGAGAAATACGGCGAACGCTTCCGCTGCCCCGATCTGCTGCGCGAGATGGCCGAGAAGGGCGAAAGCTTCTACGAGCGTTTCGCGCCCGACAGGAAGGCGGCCTGAGGGGCTTCGGCCGGCTTCCGGCCTGCAGCGTGCCGCGTCCGATCGCATCTGCCCTGCCCGGATCGCCCTGCGGCCCGGGCAGGCGTCCACCCGGGCGGTCGCCTGCCCTCAGCCGCACGCGGGCGCCGAATCCCGGCAGACGTGACATGCTCTGATCGAAAGGGGGTGCCCGCCGGGCGCACCCCTGTTTCGTCCCTTGCACCGCCCGGAATGCACCCCCGGCTCAGCCCTCGAAACGGTATCCGAAGCGGGCGATGTCCTCGGCGCAGTCCTCGGCCACGATCCGGGCGGTCGCGTCGTCGAAATAGCCGCGCCAGTCGCGCCGGCGGTCCGATTCGTTGACCCGCGTCAGCGCGAAGCGAAAGCCGAGATGTTTGAACAGCGGCGCGGCATCCGCTTCGAAACGCTCCAGCCGGATATAGGCCGCGCATTGCTCCAGCCCGTCCGAACGGCGCATCCAGGCCGAGGCCGGCCAGCGGCGGAAGCTCGCCCGGATCAGGGGGTGGGCGATGAAGGCGGCGAAGTCCAGCTCGCGGGCCAGCGCCACCGCCGGGTGGTCGAATCGCTGATCCCGCGCCCAGTGGTAGTAGCTCACCGCCCGGTCCCAGGGGTTGCGCACCAGGGTGAAGGCGAACAGGCGGTCCAGCACCGCATCCTGCACCAGCCCCTCGATATCGGCCAGCGTCGAATGTTTCCACAGCCGCCCGCGCGTGCGCGCGCCCCGCAGCCAGCGGCGGCGCCTGCGCGCCTTCGGCGTGTCCCCCAGCATCAGGTCGTCCTTCATCGCCCGCGCCTCCAGCGCCAGCGCCAGCGCGGTGCCGCCGGTCTTGGGGATGTGGATGAAGACGTATCCGCGCCCGGGCGAAAGGATCATGCGCCGCAGGCTAGCCTATCGCGCGCGTATGGCAATGATGGCCCCCGCCCCGGCGATCAGCACGATCCCCACCATCTGCCAGCCCGTCACCGGCTGACCGAAGGCCACCCAGGCGAAGACGGGGCCGAACAGCATGACCGAGTATTCGAAGACGCCCACATGCGAAGGCTCTCCCATCTGATAGGCCCGGGTGATGAGGAACACCGCCGAAACCGCGCCCAGAACCTGCACCACCACCCAGGGTGCGGCCTGCCACATGGGCCAGACCCAGCCGCGGGTGATGAAGCCCTCTGCACCGGGTGGCGACGCGACCGGGAAAAGCGCGAGTGCCACCACGCCCAGCGCCCCGAAGGCGCCAAGAGCCAGCCACATGCCCATCAGCAGGGCCAGGGCGCTTTCGCCCGCGCAAAGCGTGCGTGTGGAAATCGCCCCCAGCGCATAGAAGAACCCCGCCGCCACCGGGATCAGCACCGCGAGATCGAAATCCGCCGGGTCCGGCTGCAGGACGAACAGGATGCCGGCAAAGCCGATCCCCACCGCCATGATCCGCCACGGCCCGACGGGTTGGCGCATGAACAGGGCGGTGATCAGAAGGATGAAGA
>JALTNO010000270.1 GCA_027000645.1 Paracoccaceae bacterium
GCCGGGCGCAGCGAGGTGATGGAGCGGCTGGCACGCGCGGGGCTGAGCGGCGGCGGCGAGGGGGTGGACGCGGGCTTCGCCCCGGACGAGCGGCTGGTCGACGGGCAGGAGATTTCCGGCAAGGGCTGGCGAATCACCGCGCTGTGGACCCCGGGGCATTTCGGCAATCACCTGTGCTTTGCGCTGGGTGATGCGCTGTTTACCGGCGATCACGTGATGGGCTGGGCCTCCTCGCTGGTTTCGCCACCCGACGGCGACCTGACCGCCTTCATGGCCTCCACCAGACGGCTGACCGCGCGGCAGGACCGCATCTACTACCCCGGCCACGGCGCGCCGGTGACGCGGCCCGCAAAACGCGTCCGCTGGCTGCTCGAGCATCGCAGATCGCGCGAGGCGGCGCTGCTGGAGGCGCTGGCCCGCGGCCCGGCCACGGTGGCGGAGCTGACGGCGCGCGTCTACACCGACATCCCCAGCCCCATGCGCCCCATGGCCGAGCGTAACGCCTTCGCCCATCTCATTGATCTGGTTCACCATTCCCGGGTCCGGGCCGAACCGAAACTGTCGTTTTCCGCGCGCTTCTCGCTGGCCTGAAAATCCCCGCTTTCAGGGCACGAAATTGCACAATACCCTCTGGACGACCCGGCAAAGCATTGCTATATCCACCCCCGGCATTCCGGCGTAGCTCAGCGGTAGAGCAGTTGACTGTTAATCAATTGGTCGCAGGTTCGATCCCTGCCGCCGGAGCCAAAATCTCTCTCACTAATGCAATGAACTATGCCGCGAAGTTAAAGTGCGTGTTTCTTGTGCGTTTCAAACCGAAAGTATTTCGGAAGCAGCGTAACAAGGAAACATCCGAGATTCGATGCTCCAATGCTGCAGCACCTGCATGCCATGCCCGCCATCTGATGGCGGCCTGACGCGGCAACGACAACCGGCACCACCTACATTCCAGCCTGGGGGAATTGACGCCATGGGAACATGCGAACCGGTCCCAGGTGGATCACATCGAAAGAGCACTGGGCCAAGCTGATCGACGCGTTCGAGCCGCGCCATTCCAGGCTGGCGAAGCTGATGCGCCGCGCCGAGGAGGACGTCCTGACTTACATTGGGCTCCGCCCGTTCACGCCTCGGTCCGCCCACTGGACGGCCCGCAGCTGCGCGGACCGGCGCTCACTTCCCGCGAGCACTGGCCGAAGATCCATTCCACGAATCTACTCAAGCGCTTGAACAAGGAAATCAAGCGCCGGACCAACGGCGTCGGCGTTAACATCTTGAACCATGTCTGGATGGCTCCCGCGTGGCAAGGGTGTTTTGGCTCTGGTGGTTGGCCGGTCGCGGCCATGTATACGGCCTGTTGGTGCAGCGTCACCGCCACTGGCCTTGATGGTTTCCGCGGTTCGGCCGCCAGACAAATGGACGAGATCACGTCGCCTCGCATCATTTCATGGGCCTTTGCCGAACCCCGGTTGCCCGGGTCTGCCATCATCGAATGCTTCCCTCGCAAGCCAACGCCGCGGTGAGCGACGCCGATCTCTGTCAGGCGGCAGCTTCGAACACTGTCGGGGGCCGATAAGCCTCCTCATGCCGGATCATGGTGACGCCGAATACGGCGCTTCACAATGGTGCGCCCTTGTGCATCGACGCCGTGAACCTGGAAGATCGACTTGGCGAGATCGAGGCCGATAGTAGTGACAGACATGGCTGGCTCCTGAGTTGATTGCGCCGACCAGCCTACATCGCAACGTTGCCGAAGAGGTGGTCCATGCCATCAAGTGGGCCATCACAAGGCGCTACATGACGTTGGAAACCGTCGCTGCCATCTGCGACACTGCCCTCCTGGACCCGGCAAAAATCGCCACCCTGTAACCGCGGCCGAGCCAAGGCTGAAGAACAAAGTTACACCAAATCTCGAGACACTATCTTCTTCGTCGTTAATCTACTGATATTATTGAGTTATTAAGCCCCAGAGACTAACTCGAAATTTCTGCGCGCTCCTTCTGGCGATGCGATGGGATTCAGCGGGAATTTGCTGATGCAGGGCGCTGCGCAAAAATCCATGTCCGCGACACCGGCAGGGAAGAAACCCGCCCCCTCTTCGCCTAGAACCATCGGGTGCCATTTCAGCGCCGGAACCGCGCGCCGGTCGATCTCTTCGTCGAAGTCGAAGGTCATCCCGTTCCTCCCCTCACTTCGCCTTCGTTGCGCAGGAACCAGCCGAAGAACATCGTCGCCAGAACTGCGGCCAGGAGCTGGACCATGACGAAAGCAGCCACATTCGCCGGGGCGATGCCGGCGAATGTATCGGAAAAGCCGCGGGCGATCGTTACCGCGTGGTTGGCAAAGGAAGTCGATGACGTGAACCAGTAGGCGACGGTAATGTAGAGCCCCACCGCCATCGAGACAAACTCGGCCCGCGCCTTGAGACAGGCCAGGATGGTGCCGACAAGCCCGAAGGTAGCCACGAACTCCCCGCTCCACTGGCCGAGTCCCGTGCGCACATGTGTCGAAGGGTGAATGATCGGGACGTCGAACATAAGATGCGCGGCGAAGACGCCGATGATCCCGCCGAAGACCTGGCAAGCGCAACAAGTCCGACCGTCCCCGGCGCGATCTCGCGGCGCATGAGGAAGCTCAGCGTGACAGCCGGCTTGAAATGCGCTCCGGAGATCGGGCCGAAGACGGTGATCAGAACAACGAGAATCGCGCCTGTGGGAATGGTGTTGCCCAGAAGCGTGATGGCCACGTTTCCGCCCGCCAGCCGCTCGGCCATGATGCCCGAACCGACCACGGTGGCCAGCAGCGAGAATGTCCCGAGCCATTCGACGATGAGTTTTCGCAGCATGGGTGATCCTGTCGATCTGCTATTGCGCATCGGAGTTCACTAGGCGGCAGAACCGCTCGGGATCGATATTGCCGCCGGTCGCGACGGTGGCGATCGTCCGGCCGGAAATGTCGACCTGTCCGTTCAGAATGGCGGCGATGCCCACGGCGGCGCCGGGCTCGATCACGATCTTGTAGTGTCTGAAGGCAAAGCGCATAGCATCGCGCACTTCCGCGTCGGTCGCCACCATGGCCCCCGCCAGAAGCGCAAGATTGATCGGGAAGGTCACCTCGTTGGGCGCGGGCGTCATGATCGCGTCGCAGATCGTGCGCCGACCCGGCGGATTGGCAAGCCGTTCGCCGGCTTCCAGCGACCGGCGGGTGTCGTCAAAGAGTGCGGGCTCCGCCGCAAATACCCTGGTGCCGGGTGCGCGTTCACGCGCCACCACCGCCGTCGCGGCCGTCAGCCCGCCGCCGCCGCAGGGGGTAAGGATCGCATCAAGCCTCGCGCCGGCTGCTTCCGCTTGTTCGAAGATTTCCAGCGCCACCGTTCCCGCACCGGCCAGAACCCGGGCCTCCGCACTGGGGGGCACGTAAATGCGTCCAGTCTGACGGCGCAGGCGCTCGACCACCTCGTTGTAGTCCTCTCGATCGCGGTCGTAGATGGCGATCTCGGCCTCCAGCACCCGCACGGCATCGACCTTGGCCGGCGGCGCATCTTCGGGCATCACGATCAGCGCCGAGGAGCCAAGGATCTGCGCGGCCCGCGCCACGCCGAGTGCATGGTTGCCGGAGGAATAGGTGATGGCGCCGCGGGCGCGTTCCTCGGCGCTCATGTTCAACATCCGCCAGAAGGCGCCGCGGATCTTGAAGGCGCCGGTCCGCTGCATGTTCTCGGCCTTGATCAGGAGACGCCCGCCCAGCTCTTCATTGACGTCGACATTTTCCAGAAGCGGTGTGCGAGTCACGACGCCCGCAAGCCCCGCGTCCGCGGTGCGCACATCGTCAAGAGAAATCGCGAAGCCACTCATCCGGCCTCCACATCTGCCGCAATCTGAAACACCGCATCGCCACACCTGACCTGTCCTAGAGCGCGCTTGCACAGCACGATGCCAGAATAGGGCGAGCGCACGGGCTCAGGGGGTAGCCAGGGCGTTTCCGGGTGGTGGATCAGCCCGACGACCTCGCCCTCCGCGACCTCTTCGGCAATATCCTTGAACGGCTCAAACAGTCCGGCCTTATGGGCATATACCGAGCCGCGGACATGAAGTTCACGCGTGCCTCGGGTGGCATCCGGCGCATGGCCAGGAAGCATGCCAAGCGCGTGGAGGACTCGCCTGAGGCCGCGTTCCGTCAGGCCGAGAATTTCCCTGTTCACCGTGCCGCCCCCGCCCAGTTCGGCCATGATGCCGGTGACGCCATTGCGGTTTGCCGCGCCGAGCGCCGTGCGCGTGGTCGAGCCCGGCCCGCTGCCGCCGGCGAATACCCAGGCATAGGGCAGATCGAAGGCGGCCTGCAGGCGCTTCAACCTTTCCGCCTGCTTCGCGTTGTGCCCCATCCCCCGCAGAAGTGTGGGCGGATAGCAGAGCGACGTTCCCCCGGAGTGCAGATCGACCATGTAGTCGCACATGGGCATCAAGACGTGCTCGATGTAATGGGCGATCATCTCGGTCGGCCCTCCGCGCGCATCGCCGGGGAAGGCACGGTTGAGATTTCCCTGGTCGATCGGCGAATTGCGCAGGCCCGCCTCCGCGGCAGGGAAATTCGCCATGGTGAGGATGACAATCTGCCCCCGGATATCCGGGGGCGCTAGCTCCCGTGCCAGTCTGGTCAGCGCGATCTGGCCTTCATATTCATCGCCGTGAACACCGGCCATCAACAGCAGCGTTGGCCCTCGCCCCGCGCGATCACGACCACCGGGACCGGAATCCAGCCATAGGCGGAGCGGTGAACCGAATGCGGAATGCGCAGGAAGCCGGTCTGCTTGCCGGGCCGGTTGAAATCGACCTCGCTGGTGATCAGCGTCTGGGCCATGCCTCAAGCGCAGGCGGCGCTGTCGTCGGCCGAAAGCAGCTCGGACAACACGCCGGCGGTCCAGCATTCATCGGCGCCGGCCGATTCCCGCATGGTCAGGGCGAAGGCATAGGCAATCTCGGCATCGCTGGCGCCCGCGTCCCGTGCACCCCGAAAGTGCTTGCGCACGCAAGGGGCCGAACGGCCCCTGATCGACAGCGCGAAACGGAAAAGCTCATCGGTCTTCTTGTCGAAGGGACAGGCAGAGGCGAGTTCTTCATCAACCTTGTCCAAGGCGGCCCCATAGGCCTTCAGATTGTCGCGCAAGATACCCATGGGCTTCTCCTTCCCTTATAATTCGGCGATCGCCGAATTGTCATTGGGCTATCGAACCCGATGTGGCTTGTCAAGATTCGACAGTTCGGGCAGTAAAGAATCATGGATGAGGACATTGCAATCGAAGCCTTCGCCGCCCTTGCGCAGTCGTCGCGCATGGCGATTTTTCGTTTGCTGGTGCGAGCCGGGCCTGATGGCTTGCAGGTGAGTGAGATCGGGCGGCGGCTTGGCATCCTCCCCTCGACCTTGTCGGGCCATCTCTCGGTTCTGAAACGTGCCGGGCTCCTAAAAGCGCGGCGGCACCGGCGCGAGATCCACTATTCGGCCAACCTCGAGGTCGTGAACGCCTTGGTGGGGTTTCTCCTGGCCGACTGCTGCGACGGTCGCTTGGAGAACTGCTCGCAGATACTTTCGCTCCTGGAGACCGGATGAGCCTGTGCGGGGAAGGGGCCGAGGGCGTTGACGACAATCTGTTCGCTAGTCGTCCGTGCGCGGCCGGCCGGCCCTATGTTGGGGCGCCGGAGCTTCAGGGTGCGGATCGACCCCATTCCCTGGCCGACACCGACGCTATGGTCCCGGCGTTTCACCTCGCCAGATGCGCCCCGCCGTCGATGTCCAGTGTGGTTTCGGTCACGAACGGGTTCGACATGCTGAGCAAATCTGCCGCGGCGATGTCCTCAGGGGTGCCGGTCCGCCCGGCAGGCAGTTTTTCGGCGGTGGAGTCGAACATGGCGTCGCGCGCCTCCTGCGGCATGCCGGCATAGGCCTCGGTGTCTGTCAGGCCGTGTGAGACTGTATTGACCCGCATGGGCGCAAGCTCGGCCGCCAGCACCTTCGACATAGCCTCAAGGGCACCGTTGACCGCGGCCGGCCCCGAGGTGCCAAGCAGCGCCGCGCGCGCCGCCGCGCCAGTCACGAAGCTGAGCGAACCTGTGCGGACAAGCTTCGGGGCCAGGACATGGGCGATCCGCCAATAACCCCAGAATTTTGCCTCGAAAGCGGCCTTCAACCCCTCTTCGGTGAGGCTCTCGAACGGCCCCAGACGACATCGGACGATGCCGTCAGGACGAGGTGATCGGCGGCTTCCACGCCATCCGCGAAAGCCGCGACCGAGGCCGTGTCGGTGTAATCGAGCACTGCGCCGCAACGCTGCCGGAAAGCCCGCCGCGCGCGGCCTCCACGGTCTCGGCGCTACGCCCGGTGATGGTGACGCGGGTGCCGGCTGCAAGGGCCGCGCGAGCGGTGGCGAGGCCGATGCCTTTCGTGCCGCCAACGATGACCACGTGGCTGTCGGTGAGGTTCATTTCATTTCTCCTTTGGCAATTGCGAAGGCCCAGTCGCGACCCAGGCCGCGAAAGATCGCCTGATTGATCCAGACCATGGCGAAGGGTTCCAGAATGCGCGCTTCGTCAGGTCGCCCGCATCCATCGGCTCGAAACCGAGATCGGTCAGAAGGGTGGCGACGGCTTCCTTGGCCGCGTCATCGTCACCGGCCATGAACATCACCGGCCGCTGCGGCAGGTGGCCGTTTTCGGCCATGAACTCGGCGCCAACCTGGTTGTGGATCTTGACCACCCGGGCGTCAGGCAGCCAGCCCGCGACGTGCTCACCGCCCGAGGTGGTGTGACCGATGGTCAGCGCGAGCGCACCATCGACCATGCCAAGCGGGTTGGTGCAGTCGATGACGATCTTGCCCGACAGCGCGCCCAGATCGGCAAGCGCCTCCTGCACCGCCCCCCAGGGCATGGCGAGGATGATGACGATATGGTGACCTCCGAAACCTTCTGGAACCGCCAGGCCCATCGCCGACATGGGCGCCTACCACGCCAAGCTCGCCCGCGTGCGCAGGCATCTCCGCCCGTCGGACCGCATCCTCGAAATCGGCTGCGGCACCGGGGGCACGGCGCGCGCGCTGGCGCGGGACGTGGCGCATGTCTGCGCGACAGAACTATCCGGCGAGATGATCCGTATCTCGCTGATGCACCGGATCACGGGGCAGAAGCGCGCCCACAGGTGACCTTCCTTCGGGCCGACGCTACCGCCCGAACGCCCGGTGCGCCGTTCGACGCGGTCCTCGCGTTCAGCCTTCTGCATCTGGTGCCCGCCGTCAGCGCCGTGCTCGAGAGCGTGCGCGACCAGTTGAAGCCGGATGGCCTGTTCATTTCCAAGACCATCTGCATGAAGGACCGCCCGGCGTATCAGCGCCTCATGCTGCGCGCGCTGATGTGGCCTGGCATCGCGCCCCGAGTCAATGTCATGAGCCGTGGCGACCTTGCCGAAGCATTGGGCCAATCCGGTTTCGACATCCTCGACGGCACAAGTTTCGACGCCAGGGGCCAGACGCCGTTTGCCGTTTCTGGTGGCGCGCCGGCGAGATTGAACCGCCCCCCCTTTTCAAATCAGCAAGGATTCTCTTCATGACTCACCACACGCCACGACAAAACCCGCGAACCCTTCTGTCGGCCCTCTGGGTGTTTTTCCTGATGAATATCATCTTTCATGACATTCACCGGTTCTTTGTCCCCGGCTTCATGGATGAACTGTTGACAGGCGAGATGGGCGGCCGGGCCGTCACCGATGCGATCCTGCTCATGGGCGGCGTAGCGTTCGAAGCGATGATTCTCATGGTCACGCCGCATGTGCTGGCGCGCCGGGCGCTCAGGATCGCGAATTCGCTTGCCGTGGCGTTCGCCGTCGTCCTGGCGCCCTCAACACCGCCAAGCGACCCCGACGACTTGTTTTTCCTGATCATCAGGCTGGCGACCCTGGCGGCGGCAGCGTGGTTCGGCTGGACACGCTTCGCGCCCGCGGCCAGAGAGGGGTGAGCGCAGCGGGCCTACTGCGCCGTCCAGCCGCCGTCGATGGGGATCGTAGTGCCGGTGACGTTATGGGCCACCGGATCGCAGAGCCAGAGCGCCAGCGCGCCGATTTCCGAAGGGTCGGACGTGCGGCGCGAGGGTTGCTTTTCAGCCAGCAGGTCGGCGATGCCCTTGTCGCGGTCGCCGCCGAACATCGCGGCGCGCGCCTGCACCTGCGGCTCGATGATCGCGGTTTCGGTCCAGCCCGGGGCGATACAGTTCACCGTCACCCCGCCGGTCGCGCGCGAACCAGCAGTGGCATATTCCAGCGCCGCCACGCGTGAAAGGCCCACAAGGCCGAATTTCGACGCCACATAGGGCGCCTTGTTGACCGAAGCCACCAGCCCGTGCACCGAGGCGATGTTCACCACCCGGCCATAGCCGCGCTCGGCCATTGTTGGCAGTGCCAAGCGCATGGTGTGAAACGCGCCCGAGAGATTGACCGACAGGATCACATCCCAAGTCGCAGCGTCAGCCTCGGCTAGGCTCACAGTCTTCTGGATGCCGGCGTTGTTGACGAGGATATCCACGCCACCCCAGTCGGCCGCATCGGCCATCATCGCCTCTATGGCCGCGACGTCGCGCATGTCGGCATCGAAAAAACGTGCTTCGGGTGCACCGGCCGCACGCACCGCGTCCACCGCCGCCTGCGCCTGTTCAGCGTCGGCCAGACCGTGCACCGCAATGCGCGCGCCCGCACCGGCCAGCGATTTGGCGATGGCCAGCCCGATGCCCTGCACCGATCCGGTAACAAGCGCAGTTTTTCCCATAAGATCAGTCATTTGTTCAATCCTCTTCCAGGCGTTTGCGCAGCTCGGTCTTGAGCACCTTGCCATAGGCGTTCTTGGGCAACTCCTCGACAAAGCGATAGAGTTTTGGCCGCTTGAAGCGCGCGATCCGGTCAAGGCACAGCGCATCCAGTTCCTCGGGAGCCACCTCCGCCCCGGCAAGCGGCGCGACAAAGGCCACCACCACCTCGCCCCATTCCGCATCCGGCTTGCCGACCACCGCAACCTCATGCACGCCCGCATGGGTCAACAGAACCTCTTCCACCTCGCGTGGGTAGATGTTCGAGCCGCCCGAGATGATCATGTCCTTGGAGCGGTCCTGCAGCGTCACATAACCGTCCTCATCCATCCGCCCCATGTCGCCGGTCCAGAGCCAGCCGTCGCGGATGGTTTTCGCCGTGGCTTGCGGGTTCTCCCAGTAGCCGGGCATCACCGTGGCCCCGCGCACCGCGATCTCGCCAATCTCGCCCGGCGGCAGTTCCTGCCCGTCCTCACCAAGGATGCGCACCAGCACCGCGCTCTGGGCGGTACCGACCGAGTTCAGCCGCTCGCGCCAGCGCGGGTGGCTGCGGTCGGCAACATCATGGCGCGAGAGCGCCGTGATCCCCATCGGGCATTCGCCCTGCCCGTAAACCTGCACGAAGCGGGGGCCCATCACCTCGACGGCTTCGAGAATATCGGCCTCATACATCGGCCCGCCGGCGTAAGAGATGGTACGCAGCCCCTCGCCGGTTTCGCCGCACGCCTTGGCCGCATCCACCAGACGGCGCACCATGGTGGGGGCCGCGAACATCGAAACGCTGCCGAGCGCGCGGCCCAGCTCCAGTATCTCGCCCGCGTCAAACCCGCCGCTTTCGGGCACCACATGGCGCGCACCACGCAGGATGTGCATGAAGTTGTAGATCCCCGCCCCGTGCGACATGGGCGCGGCATAAAGGATGGCATCTTCCGTCCGCACCTCGTCAACATCGGTGAAATAACACCAGGTCATCGTCGCCAGATTGCCGCAGGTCAGCATCACGCCTTTCGGCTTGCCGGTGGTGCCCGAGGTGTAGAACAGCCAGATCAGCGCATCCGCATCCAGGTCCACCGGGCGGTGCATCGGCGCGGTTTCACGCATCGCCGCAAACTCGGCGCTGTCGGCCGAGATGATCTCCGGGCCGCCATCCAGTTCGCCCGCCAGTGGCGAGCCCAGCTTGTTGTCGCTCAGCACCAGTGCCGCCTCGGCGTTACCGATGATCCAGGCGGCCTCTTTCGCATGCAGCTTGCCGTTGATTGGCACCGCGGCGGCGCCCGCATACCAGATGCCATAGATCGCCTGCAGGTATTCGACCCGGTTGCCCATGTAGATCGCCACCTGCGATCCCCGCCCGATCCCGCGCTGCGCCAGTGCCGCGCCAATCCCCGCTGCCGCGCGGTCAAACTGGTGGTAGTCGGCAACGAGTTTAGTGCCCGCGAGCAACGCCGCGCTTTCGGGCGCGCGTGTGGCGGTGCGTTGAAGCCAGAATGCCGGGTTCATCTTTCCACCTCCAGCAGCGAGCAATAGTTGGCCACGCCCGAGCCGCCCATGTTGAACACGCAGGCCAGTTCGGCCCCGTCCTTCTGCATGTCGCCCGCCGTTCCGGTCACCTGTTTCGCCGCCATCACGTGCATCGAAACCCCGGTTGCCCCCACCGGGTGTCCCTTGGCCTTGAGCCCGCCGGAAAGGTTGATGGGTAGGCGGCCGTCAGCCATCACGGTGCCATCGGCGATACGCTCGGCGCCGCGCCCCTTGGGGGCCAGCCCCATCGCCTCGTAGATCATCAGCTCGGCCATGGTGAAGCAGTCATGCACTTCGGCCAGATCGATGTCATCCACGGTAACGCCGGCCTCGTCATAGGCCATCTGAAAGGCCCGGCGCGCACCGGTCAGTTCGGTCATGTCGCGGCGTGACATGGGCAGGAAGTCGTTGACCTGTGCAGCCCCGCGAAAGCCCACGGCATGGTCGAATTCGCCCGCCATGTCGTCCGCCACCATCACCAGTGCCGCCGCGCCATCGGTGATCAGCGAACAGTCGGTCAGGCGCAGCGGCGGGGCGATCATCGGATTCTTGTCGGAAGGCTCGTTGCAGAACTCGAACGTCACATCGCGGCGCATCTGCGCCAGCGGGTTGGCCAGCGCGTTCTGGTGGTTCTTTACCGCGATCCTTGCCAGCACCTCGGAGTGATCGCCGTATTTCTGGAAATAGCCGGCGGCGATCTTGCCGAAGATCTGCGGGAAGCTCACCCCTGCCTCTTCGACCGAATAGGACGCACCTGCCAGCGCTTCGGTCACGCCCTTCGTGTCCAGCTCGGTCATCTTTTCCGCCCCGATCACCAGCACCCGGCGCGCCGAACCCGCCCGGATCGCATCGCGCGCCGCATAAACTGCGGCCGAGCCCGAAGCACAGGCGTTTTCGACCCGCGTCGCCGGTTTGAAGCGGAAACCATCGTCCAGCCCCAGCACCAGCGACGAGGCAAAGGCATCAGGAACCATGCCGTTATTGAAATGCCCCAGCCAGATCGCGTCGATATCCCCCGGCTGAAGCCCGGCCATTTCAATCGCCTCGGCAGCGGCCTCCTGTATCAGGCACTCGATCGTCTTTTCCTTGCGCACCCCAAAGGGCGTGTGGCCCCAGCCCACGATTTTCGCATCCATGCTTGCCTCCTGCGGTTAACCAGAGAAGTATTCCGCCGACGCCCCAGGCGCGATCCGTGAAATTACTTATAAACGGGACAAATGATGGATGATCTCGACAGGCTTGCATTCGAAAACGCGCCGATCGGCCTGATTTTTGCTGAGAACCGGGCAATCCGCCGCTGCAACGGGCGCTTTTGCGAAATGTTCGGCTATGGCAAGGCCGAGCTTGAGGGGCATTCGCTGTCCAAGCTTTACCCTTCGACCGAGGAATTCCGACGAATCGGGGAAATCGGTGTGGAAAAGATGCGTGACCTCGGGCGCTATGCGGACGAGCGGATCATGCGCCGCAAGGACGGGGCGCTGTTCTGGTGCCGCGTGCGCGGCCAGTCACTTGACCCGGCGGCGCCGTTTGCCCGGTCTGTCTGGAGCTTTGCCGACCTTTCCGAAGGCCGCCCGGTCACCGAGATGACCACCCGCGAACGCCAAGTCGCCAAGATGCTGGCCGAGGGGCTGACATCAAAAGAGATTGCCCGCAGGCTGGGCATTTCGCCGCGAACCGTCGAAGTATATCGGGCCAAACTGATCGAGAAATTCGGCGCGCGCAACGGACTGGAACTGGTTGCTCGCCTCGTAGGGCTACCGCTTTTTGAAAGCCCCGCAGGTGGTGAATAGCGACCTTCGCAGTCGCCACCCTTGATGCGTATTTTCACTAAATTGCGCTGCGACCCACGGTCGGGAACATTTCCTTACCATCGAACCAGTCAACCGGGCGGCCCGACTGGGGGCTTTGCGCCACAAAGGGTGGGTCAATTTTAAATGCTGAAACCGGGTCAGTTTTAAACGCTCATTGACATCCAAGGCTTTCGCGGCCGCACGGACGACATGTGCCGTCATCCCTACGCGCCAATCTGCCACCGGCCCCACCCGCTACGCCTCCTGTTGGTTCGCGCCATGTTCCCCTAGAAGGCATTGGAAACAGGAGGTGAAGTTTTGGCGGGGCTGAAACTCAGGCTATTGAAAACGCTTGCGAAAATCACACCGAACCGGATTGCGCGAGGTTCGCTCGACCAGAGACAGGAGGCGGTTCGGAGACAGAAACCGGGGGTGCCGACCGTCTCAGAGGTTCGCACCAATCCCGCAAACCCCTTTGAAAACAGGGGAATTTCCGGCGCCTGCCGGGGGCGTTTGAAGTTTCGCAATGGTGATAGTGGCGGAGAGACAGGGATTCGAACCCTGGAGACGGTTTCCCGCCTACACGCGTTCCAGGCGTGCGCCTTCGACCACTCGGCCACCTCTCCGCTGCAGGGGCTTCTACATCTTCCCGGGCCTCTCTTGCAAGGGGCAGGAAGGAGAAAACCCGGCCATTCCGGGTGCTTCAGCCGCCTTCGAGGTCGGCGTTGCTGGCCACGATGTCTTCCAGCACCGCCGCCTCGTCCTCGCCGACGATCCGGCCCAGAAGATCGCGCCGCATGTGGTAGGTCAGCACCGCCACCGCGCGCATGATGTGGTCCTTCTCGGCCTGCTCCATCCGGTCGTCGCCCATCGCCTCGTCGAGGCGGACCAGCACCTTGCGAAACTGGGCGATCACCCCGGCGCTGGCAATCATCGCCAGCCGGTGGTTGAGCACTCTCAGCTCGTAGAGTTCCGCCTTGTCCATGCGCCCCTTCTCGACGATCTCGCCCACATGCTCGATGACCGCCGTATAGACGGCGGCCTTCTGATCGAGCAGCAGCACCTGGCCCTCCTTGCGCAGCTCCAGCTCCGTCTGCCGGTTGAGCAGCAGCGCGGTGATCAGCACCGTGGCGATGGCGCCGATGAACACCAGCAGCAGCTCCTGCGAGAAGGGAAAATCGGCGCTGA
>JALTNO010000271.1 GCA_027000645.1 Paracoccaceae bacterium
ACATTCGGCAGCTTCTGGCTGATTCCCACCGACTGTGCCGGAGTGATCCCCCAGGTCACTGTCGGTTCAATATCCGCCGCGTCGAAAACAACTTCGTCATCAAACTGAGCCTCTTCAGGTGACGCCAGGCTCAGCCACCAGGCAGCCGCCCGATCGAACTCTTCGCCCTCCTCCAGCCGATTGCCGCCCCGTACCGCGCGAATGCAACAATGCGCGAGACGTTCTATTCCAGCCAGCCGCCCAGCTCACGCGAGGCAATGCCGGCCAGCGCCATGATATGCGCATCGTCGTCGTTCAGACAGGGGATGTAGGTAAAACTCTCGCCTCCGGCCGCCATGAAGCTGTGCCGGATCTCGCCATCGATCTCTTCCAGCGTCTCGAGGCAATCCGCGGCAAAGGCCGGCGCGATCACGGCAATCCGCCGGCGGCCCGCGCGGGCCAGCCGGGCGACCTCTTCGACGGTATAGGGTTGCAGCCATTCCTCGCGCCCGAACCGCGACTGAAAGGTGGAGACGATCTCCGAGTCATCCCAACCGAGTCGCTCGCGCAGCAGGCGGGTCGTCTTCATGCACTGGCAGTAATAGGGGTCGCCCTGCTCCAGATACCGCTGCGGCATGCCGTGATAGGAACAGACCAGAACCTCGGGTCGGGTCTCGGCCGCCTCATAGGCGTGCGTCACCGATTGCGCCAGCGCCTCGATATAGGCGGGATCGTCGTAATAGGCCGGGACGGTGCGGGCGGCGGGCTGCCATGGCTCCTCCATCAGGGCGCGGAAGAACTGGTCGTTGGCGGTGGCGGTGCTGGCCCCGGCATATTGCGGATAAAGCGGAAAGAACAGGACCCGGTCGCAGCCGGCCGCGATCATTTTCCGCAGTTTCGATTTCGTCGAGGGATTGCCATAGCGCATGCAGAAATCGACCACCACCCGGTCGCCGTGGCGTTCGGCCATCAGCGCCGCAAGCTTTTCCGTCTGCGCCCTGGTAATCGTCATCAGCGGGCCTTCCCCGGCCTTTTCGTTCCAGATCGACCGATAAGCGGCACCGCTGGTGAAGGGACGTTTCGACAGGATGACCAGCTGCAGCAGCGGCTGCCATTTCCAGCGCGGGTAGTCGATCACCCGCCGGTCCGAGAGAAACTCGTTCAGGTAGCGCCGCATCGACCAGTAGTCGTAGCCGTCCGGCGTACCCAGATTGGCCAGGAGGATGCCCACCTTCCGGGGCGGCAGGGCGGGGTGATCGGCGGGCGCGTGGGCCGGGCGGGCGGTGTTGTCGGTCATGGGGTCGGCTCCTGCAAATGTCTGCCTGTCATTTCTGTCGGGGCAGTTTCGTGCCCGGTCAATCCGGCAATTTCGTTTCCGTGGTGCCCAGCGCCTCGGCAAGCCGGACCTGCGCAGAGCCGGGGCGCAGCGGCCTGGGCTGGCTGTCGCTGGGCGCCCAGCCGGTGAGGCAGACCAGTTCGAACGTGGCGCCGAGGCGCCCTTCGGGGGCCGGGAAATGTTCCCGGTAGATCTCCTCGGCCCGCGCGAACACGGCCCGGCGGGTCGGCCGGCGCAAGCGGCCGGACAGCGCGTTGGCCTCGCCCATGTGGCGCAGATCGTGCATGAGGTGGCGCAGGTCGCGGTATTGAGCCACGATCGGCACACTGTCGGCCACCGGCAGCGCCAGCCCCGCCCGTTGCAGCAGGGCGCCGAGGTCGCGGATCTCGCCCATCGGCGCGACCCGGGGCGACAGCCCGCCGGCAATCTCGATTTCCGCCTGACCCAGCGCCGCGCGCAGCTCGTGCAGGGTTCGCCCGCCCAGGGCCACGACCAGCAACAGCCCGTCTTCGCGCAGGGCCAGCCGGCACTGGATCAGCTGCCCCACCGGGTCATTGGCCCAGTGCAGCGCCATGGCGTGAATCACCAGATCATGCGCCCCGCGCTCCAGCGCCAGTGTTTCCTCATCCGAAACAATCCGGGCACCGGCAAAGCGCAGCTCCCACAGATCGGCGAAAGGCGTCACCACGGCCGGCGCCGTAAACGTCCTGTTAACCACCTCAAGCCGATCCTGCACCTCGTCCATTGCGGCGCGGTGCAGGAACAGGGCCTCGGCGCGCGCGCGGGCACGATGGGCGGCAAGGGCTGCGCGGTCGAACAGGGGGGCGGGCTGTGTCATGGGCGCAAACTAGGGGCTTGCGAGCCGGGATTCAAACCGCCGTGTCACTTCTTTACCCGCCGCGCTGCATTGCCTGCGGGATGCTGGTGGAAAGCGATTTCGGCCTTTGCCCGCCGTGCTGGCGCGACACGCCGTTCATCGGTGGTACCGTCTGCGAAAGCTGCGGCACGCCGCTTCCGGGCGAACCGGACGGGTTCCGCATCGAATGCGACGAGTGCATGGAGCGGCCCCGCCCCTGGGGCGACGGGCGCGCGGCGCTGCTCTATCGCGACGGGGCGCGCGAGCTGATACTCGGGCTCAAGCACGGGGACCGGCCGGAGATTGCCGTGCCGGCCGGGGAATGGATGGCCCGTGCGGGGCGCGAAATACTCAGGGACGGCCTGCTGGTCGCACCCGTTCCCCTGCACTGGCGCCGGCTGCTGCGGCGCCGCTACAACCAGTCGGCGCTGCTGGCCCGGTCGCTGGCCCGCGCAACCGGGCTGGAGCTGTGCCCCGATCTGCTGGAGCGCACGCGGCCGACGCCGAAACTTGACAGCATGACCGTGGAGGAACGCGTTGCCGCCCTGTCACAGGCCATTCGCCCGCACCCGAAACGGCGGCAATTGATGGCGGGCCGGGCGGTGCTGCTGGTCGATGACGTGATGACCTCGGGCGCCACGCTGACCGCCTGCACCGCGGCCGCCCTGGCCGGCGGTGCCGCGGAAGTTCACATTCTGACACTGGCACGCGTTGCAAAGGACGGGTAAATCCCCGACAAAGGCAAGCAAAGCCCGGGGATACCGAATGAGACCTGTAGAAATCTATACCACGCCGCTGTGCGGCTTCTGCCACGCCGCGAAACGGCTGCTCGACAAGAAGGGGGTCGCCTATACCGAGATCGACGTCGCCGCCGATCCCGGCCGCAGGCCCGAGATGGTCGAACGTTCGGGAGGACGCCGGACCGTGCCGCAGATCTTCATCGGCAACACCCATGTAGGCGGCTGCGACGATCTGTTCGAACTGGAAAGCGACGGCGAACTCGACAAGTTGCTGGCTTCGTGATGAAGACCGCGCTGATCCAGCTGAACTCGGGCGACGACCCCGCCGCCAATCTCGCGCAGACGCGCGAATTCGTGGCGCAGGCCGCCGCCCGTGGGGCACGCTTCGTGCTGACGCCCGAGGTGACGAACTGCGTCTCTACCAGCCGTTCGCACCAGCAGGAGGTTCTGAACCCCGAGGACACGGACCCCACCCTTTCCGCCCTGCGCGCGCAGGCGGCCGATCTCGGGCTGTGGCTGCTGATCGGATCGCTGGCGCTGAAGACCGATGATGACCCCCGCGGGCGCTTTGCCAACCGATCGTTCCTGATCGGCCCCGATGGCGGCATCAGGGCACGCTACGACAAGATCCACATGTTCGACGTGCAGGTGACGCCCGAGGAAACCTTCCGCGAATCCGACGCCTTCCGGCCGGGCACGCGCGCGGTGCTGGCCCGGACCGAATTCGGCCCGGTCGGCATGACCGTCTGCTATGACCTGCGCTTTCCCCATCTGCACCAGGCTCTGGCGCGGGCCGGGGCGCGCATCCTGACCGTGCCCGCTGCCTTCTCTCCGGTGACCGGCGCCGCCCATTGGGAACCGCTCCTGCGCGCCCGCGCGATCGAGAACGGCGCCTGGGTTCTGGCTCCGGCCCAGACCGGGCAGCACCCGATCGATCATGGCCGGCCGCGCCGCACATACGGACACAGCCTCGCGGTCGCGCCCTGGGGCGAGGTGGTGGTGGACGCCGGCACCGATCCGGGCGTCTTCCTGTTCGACCTTGACGACCGGGCGGTGGACGAGGCCCGCCGCCGGGTGCCCTCGCTGACCCATGTCCGGCCGTTCGAGGGACCATAGGCCATGTCCGGCGATGCCCACGCCCTTGCCGTCGCGCTGTTCAGCGAAATTCTCACGGCCGACCAGCTGTTGAGAAACCGCCTGAGCCGCGTCCTGCCCAAGGGCATGGAAATTTCGCATTTTTCCGTTCTCAACCACCTGGCCTCGGTCGCGGACGAGCGCACGCCGGCGCAGCTTGCCGATGTGTTCCACGTCACCCGCGGAGCCATGACCAACACGCTGACCAAGCTGGAATGGGCGGGCTATGTCCACATCCGGCCCGACTGGGACGATGCCCGCCGCAAGATGGTGGCGATCAGCCCCGCCGGGCGGCAGGCGCGCGACCAGGCGATTTCCGCCATCGCACCGGTGATCGACCATGTGGTGGGCGAGCTGGGCACCGACCGGGTGCGGGCGGTCCTGCCGGTGCTGCGCGATCTGCGGATCCGGCTGGAACAGGGCGACTGAGCGCGCCTATCCCCTGCCGGCGCGGTCCAGCAGTTCCTCGCGGCCCAGGCGAAAGCCCGAGGCGATCCATTCCGCCTCAAGCTGTTTCAGCCGGGCGCCCAGCGCCGGGCCCTGAAGGCGCGGCATGAGATCGCCGGCCCGGATCGGAAAGCTTGCCCGCGCGCCCTTCGCGGCGCTTTCCAGCGCGCCGGCATCCCATGGCTGCCCGGAGATCGCCGCGCGCAGCAACAGCGCGTCGCGGGCCGCTTCGACCCCCAGGCGATAGCCAAGCTCGCCCGCCCCGGCCGTTCCTGCCGCCGCATGGCGCAACTGATCGAGCTGCCGGGCCTGGGCGCGGCTGAGGCGCAGCCTGTCGGCGACATCCTCGCCGCCCAGCGCCGCCAGCCGGCGAATCGGGTCGGGCGCGACCCCCGCGGCCTGCTCGAGATGCACAAGCGGAGCCAGCGCCCGGTCGTCCGCCCCCGGCAACAGCCGGGCCAGCACCCCGGTCTGGCGCATCGCCGCCACCGAGGGCGCCGGGTCCGGAGCGGCCAGAAGTTTCAGCATCTCCGCTCCGACCCGTTCGCGCGAGAGCCTGGACAATCCCTCAAGGTTGCCGGCAATGGCGGCCAGGGCCTCGGGATCGAAGCCCATTTCCGGGTCGCCATACCAGGCGTGAAACCGGAAATAGCGCAGGCTGCGCAGGTAGTCCTCGTGGATGCGGGCGGCGGCATCGCCGATGAAACGCACCTTTCGCGCGCGCAGATCCGCCAGCCCGCCCAGCGGGTCCAGAACGGTGCCGTCAGGGCGCGCGTAAAGCGCGTTCATGGTAAAGTCGCGGCGCGCGGCATCTTCCTCGACCCGCTCGGCAAAGGCGACCACCGCGCGCCGCCCGTCGGTTTCCACGTCGCGGCGAAAGGTGGTGACTTCATGCGGGATGCCGCCGCTGACCAGCGTCACGGTGCCGTGGTCAAGCCCCGTGGGCACGGCCTTGATCCCGGCGGCGGCGGCCAGCTGGAGCACCCGCTCCGGGCGCGCATCGGTCGCAATGTCGATATCGGAAACCGGCACCCCCAGAAGCGCGTTGCGCACGCAGCCGCCCACGAACAGGGCCTGCGCCCCGCCGGCCTCCAGCGCCGCGCAAACCGCCTGAGTCGCCGGATTGGTCAGCCATTCATCGGTGATCCTGGTCATGTCTCCATCCGGGCCGCCAATCCGCGCAGCATCCGCGCCGTCGCGCCCCAGATATAATACGGACCCCAGGGCACGGTGAAGTAGTACCGCCACCGCCCGCGCCAGCGCCGCGACTGGACCGAGTAGTTGTCGGGGTTCAGGACGTGCAGAAGGGGAACCGAAAACACCTCGTCCACCTCGCCCGGTTCCGGGACCGGATCGAAGGGAGCGCGAATCACCGCGACCACCGGGGTCACGCGGAAACCGGTCACCGTTTCGTGGTCAGGCAGGTGGCCGAGGATCTCCACCATCTCCGGAGGCAGGCCGATTTCCTCGCGCGCCTCGCGCAGCGCCGCCGCGTCGGGGCCGGCATCGCCCGCGTCGATCTTGCCGCCGGGAAAGGCGACCTGGCCGGGGTGATGCCGAAGCGCCGAGGAGCGCTTGGTCAGGACCAGGGACGGCACTCCCGCGGCAGGCGACACGGGGGTCAGCGATATGGGCACCAGCACCGCCGCGGGCCGCAGCTGGCGGCCCTCGGGCAGAACCGTGTCCGGGTTCAGGTCGAAATCCGATGACCCCTCCCCCGGCCGCGCCAGCGCCATGCGCAATCTTTCGACAGTGTCAGCGTTCATCGCGCTGCCCGGCCTCGAAGCCCAGGGTTTTCGGGTCCAGATCGTAATGCGCACCGCAGAACTGGCAATCGGCGGTGACCCGTCCGTTTTCCGTCGTCATCGTCTGGATGTCGCGGGCGGAATAGATCGACAGGCTGCGGCGCACCCGCTCTTCCGAGCAGGTGCAGCCGAAGCGCACGGCCTGGGCATCGAAGACCCGGGGGCCTTCTTCGTGGAACAGCCGGATCAGGAGGTCGGTCGGCGGAACGTCCGGGCCGATCAGCTCGGCCTCCTCCACCGTATCCAGCAGGATGTTGACCCGGTTCCAGTTCTCGCCCGCCTGCACCTGCACGAGGTCGGCGGCGCGCAGGACATCTCCCGATCCGGGGATGGCCGCCGCGAGGGGCGATGCCGCGGGCATGTGCTGAAGCATGATGCCACCCGCGCGCCAATGCGTGCCGGCGCCGGGGGCGTCCGACCTGGCATGGCCAAGGGCAAAGCGGGTGGGCAGCTGCTCGGACTGGGCGAAATAGGTTTCGGCACAGGCGGCAAGCGACCCGCCGGCCAGCGGGGTGATGCCCTGATAGGGGGCCGTGCCCTGGCCCTGGTCGATCAGGATTGCGAAATAGCCGCGGCCCAGCTGATCGAAGGCAGTACCGCCAGTCAGCCTTTCGCGATCAAAGCCGGCATAGGCGCGGATGCGGGCGGCGCGGCCTTCTTCCTCGGGGGCAAAATAATCGGTGGCGATCATCCGCACCGGCCCGTCGGACTGAACCTGAAGGGACAGCTTCCACCGCAGCTTGATCGTCTGCCCGATCAGCGCCGTCAGCAGCGCCATTTCCGCGACCAGGGCCTCCACCTGCGGGGGGTAGTCGTGCTGCTTCAGGATGCCGTCAAGCGTGCCGTCCAGACGCGCCACGCGTCCGCGGATATCGGAGGCATCCAGCTGAAAGGGCAGGACGGTATCGTCCCACGCGATCTTCGAACCGTAAGTCATGGGGTTTCCTTGCGCGCCACGGATTGGCATACCGCAGCTATATAGGCAGAATCGGCCGGGATGAAAGGGGCGGGACCATGATGCCACGCTTTGGCGAGCAGCCCGATCGCGGGCGGACATATTCCCTTCGCCGGGGCGTCTATGCGCTTCTGCCGCGGGGGCGAAACCTGCTTCTTACCGTGCAGGAAGACCCGCATCCCGACCTGCAGCTGCCGGGAGGAGGGATCGATCCGGGAGAATCGCCGCTGGCGGCATTGCACCGGGAGGTGCGCGAGGAAACCGGCTGGCGGATCGCGCGCCCCCGCCTTGTCGGGGCATTCCGGCGCTTCGCCTACATGCCGGAATACGACCAGTGGGCGGAAAAGGTCTGCCTGATCTACCTGGCCCGTCCGGTCCGGCGCCTCGGTCCGCCGACCGAATCCTTTCACCGGCCGGTATGGATGCAGGCCGATCATGCCGCCCATGCGCTGGGAAATGCCGGCGACAGGTATTTCGCCTCCCTGTTCGCGGCCAGCGCCTGACCCTGCCCCGCCTGATCCCCCCCGGCCCGCAAACCGCGGCCGAGGGAACGCGCGCGCCGGCTCAGACCCCGCCATACTCCAGCAGCACCGCCGACACGTCGTCTTCGAACGAGGCGCCATCCGGCAATGCCGCCGAAAGTTGCCCATACAGATCGTCGAGCAGCCCGCCGCCCTGACCGGTCGAGAAGATCCGGCTCACCATGTCGCCCAACCCCTTCTCGCCCAGCATCCGGCCGCCCCGGACCCGGCATTCAGTCATGCCGTCGGAATACAGAAGCAACCGGTCGCCCGGCTCCAGTTCGACCGAGATTTCGTCACAGACCGGATCGTCCAGCAGGCCCAGCGGCATCCCGCCCCGACCCAGGAATTCGGCCTGCCCGTCCCGCCGCAACACAAGCGGGTGCGGATGGCCGCACTGGATCATCTCCACCTTCCCGCGGTAGAGATCGACCGTGCCGTAGATCATGGTGAAGTATTCGTCTACGCCCTTGTCCGCCACAAGCCGTGCATTCAGCGTGCGCGCCACCTCGATCGGGCGTTTCAGCCCGTAGAACGCGTATTGGCGCGCCTCCATCGCCACGTTCTGATCGAAATGCGTGGCCGAAAGGTATCCGGCCAGCCGCGCTGCCAGCAGGGCCGAGGTGATCCCGTGGCCCGACACGTCGATGCTGTAGAACCCGACCCGGTTCAGACCGGGGGAGAAAAGCCCCACCAGATCACCGCCGATGTGACCGCATGGCTCGAGAAGAAGGTTGAAGCGCGATGCTCCGAAACGACGCGACCGCTCCGGGACGAGCGATTCCTGGATCTTCCGCGCCTGCTTCAGGTCCTGGTCGATCCGCGCATGGATCGATTGCAGGTCCTCCAGCGTTTCCCTGATCGCGCGGTTCTTTTCCGCCAGCTCCCGCTGCATGGTGACGATCCGCGCACCTGCCGCAACCCGTGCGCGCAACTCCGCCATGTTGACGGGCTTGGTGAGGAAATCGTCGGCCCCCGCATCCAGGCCCGCGGCCACGTCGCCCTTTTCGCTGCGCGAGGTCAGCAGGATGAAATAGCCATAGGCCGGCCCCGCCCGATCCCGGAAGGCGCGGCAGAACTCCACCCCGGACATCCCGCCCATCATCCAGTCGCTCAGCACCAGATCGGGCGGCTCGCGCGCGCACTGCTCCAGCGCCTGTTCGCCGCATTCCGCTTCAGTCACCGCAAAGCCCCATTTGCGCAGCGCTCCGGTCAGGATCCGTCTTTGCAGGCGGCTGTCGTCAACCACCAGCACGCGCAGGGCCGTCTCTGCCGCTCCCTCCGGTTCGCATACCGTTTGTGCCAAGGCCTCCACGTCCGCGCCCTTTCCTGCCCGCCTGCAACCCTTTCCGCGGGCATTGTGACAGGCAAAACCTTAAGGCGGGGTGAATCGAGAACATCTTCATGGATTCTGCCGCGATTAACCCAACCTTCACCTGTTGCAGCCAGACTCGGAGGCCGGACAGGCACGAAAACGGAACTGAATCATGCTTGACTGGTCGCGGATCGCGCAGCTGCGCGAGGAAATCGGCGCGGAGGATTTCGAAGAGGTCGCGGCTCTCTTCCTTGAAGAAGCTGCCGAGGCTGTCGATCGGCTCCGATCCGCGCAGCCGCCAGGCGACCTTTCGGACAACCTGCATTTCCTGAAGGGCTGCGCCCTGAATTTCGGCTTCTCGTCCCTTGCCGAGCGCTGCAGCGAGGGCGAGCGGATGGTCGCAGATGGCCGCGCCGATGCGGTGGACGTCGCCGCGATCATCGCCCTGTTCGAGCGCTCCCGCGCGCAGTTCCTGGCCGGCCTGGACCGCCAGCCCGCCGCCTGAGCGACCCGCCCGCAGCGGGAAGCTCATGACAGGCGGCTCAAAACGGGTCGATCACGATATCCGCCGCAGGCCCGCTATGGCCGCCCCGCAAGGTGTCATTTCCCGGCGTGCCCTCGAAAGTGGCGTTGCCCGAATTCCCCCGCCAGTCCGTGCATGTGCCTGCCGGAGGCATGAACAGGCCCAGAAGGTCATCGTGATTGGCGGCAAAAGTGCATCACAAATGCGCCTTTTCCAGGTGCGTTCCTCCGCTCCCGCCTGCGGCCGGGCCCTTGTAGGGCCACGCCAAACCCGATAATCCCCCGCCTGAACGGATAGACGGAGTTTCCCATGTCTGCGCCCAAGAAAGTCGTCCTGGCCTATTCCGGTGGCCTCGATACATCGATCATTCTCAAGTGGCTGCAAACCGAATACGGCTGCGAGGTGGTGACCTTCACCGCCGATCTCGGCCAGGGCGAAGAGCTTGAGCCCGCTCGGCAAAAGGCCCTGATGCTGGGCATCAAGCCCGAGAACATCCATATCGAGGATATCCGCGAGGAATTCGTGCGCGACTTCGTCTTCCCGATGTTCCGCGCCAACGCGCTCTATGAGGGGCAATACCTTCTGGGCACCTCGATCGCGCGGCCGCTGATCTCCAAGCGGCTGATCGAGATCGCTGTCCAGTGCGGCGCCGACGCCATCGCCCATGGCGCCACCGGCAAGGGCAATGACCAGGTACGCTTCGAACTGGCCGCCTATGCGCTGAACCCCGACATCAAGGTGATCGCGCCCTGGCGGGAATGGGACCTGACCAGCCGCACGAAGCTTCTGGAATTTGCCGAGGCGCACCAGATCCCCATCGCAAAGGACAAGCGCGGCGAGGCCCCCTTCTCGGTCGATGCGAACCTCCTGCACACCTCGTCAGAAGGCAAGGTTCTGGAAGACCCCGCCGTCGAGGCGCCCGATTACGTCTATCAGCGCACCGTTCACCCCGAGGACGCGCCCAACGCGCCCGAATATATCGAGATCGGTTTCGAGAAGGGCGACCCGGTCAGCATCAACGGCGAGGCAATGTCGCCTGCCACATTGCTGACCATGCTGAACGAATACGGACGCAAGCACGGCATCGGCCGGCTCGACCTGGTCGAAGGGCGCTTCGTCGGCATGAAATCGCGCGGCATCTACGAAACGCCGGGCGGCACGATCCTGCTGGCCGCGCATCGGGGCATCGAATCCATCACCATGGATCGCGGCGCCATGCACCTCAAGGATCAGCTCATGCCGCAATATGCGGAACTGATCTACAACGGCTTCTGGTTCTCGCCCGAACGGGAAATGCTCCAGGCCGCCATCGACCACAGCCAGAAACACGTCACCGGCACGGTGCGGATGAAGCTCTACAAGGGGCTGGCCTCATGCGTCGGGCGCTGGTCCGACCATTCGCTCTATTCCGAGGAACACGTCACCTTCGAGGACGACGCCGGCGCCTATGACCAGAAGGACGCCGCCGGGTTCATCAAGCTCAACGCCCTGCGGCTGCGCCTGCTGGCCATGCGCGACCGCCGCCTCGGCGACTAGACACAATGTCCCCCGAACGGGCCGCCGAATTCCTGGACGCGCAAAGCCGCGTCTGGGACACGGTCCGCCGGGAACTCTCCCGGGGCCGAAAGACCAGTCACTGGATCTGGTTCGTCTTTCCGCAACTGGCCGCGCTGGGCCGCTCTCCCACCGCCCGCCACTTCGGCATCCGCGACCTCGACGAGGCCCGCGCCTACCTCGCCGATGACCGCCTGCGCGAACGCCTGGAGGAGGCCGCCCGCCTCATGCTTGCGCATGCCGGCACCGACCCGGAAACCATCCTCGGCCCGGTGGACGCGATGAAGCTGCGCTCCTCGATGACGCTCTTCTCCCGCGTCCCCGGCGCCAGCCCCCTCTTCCGGCAGGTGCTTGACACGTTCTACGAGGGAACTCCCTGCCCCATCACGCTCGATGCCTTGAATCGCCCCTGACCCGCAGGGTCTTTTTCTGGCCGTAAATATCCTGGGGTGAATGCGCGGAACGCGCAGAGGGGCAACGCCCCTCAGACCCTTTCCGCCCGCAACTTCTCGTAGGCAGGCATCGCGGCCTCGGCCAGACGGGCATATTCAGGCTCCAATGCGGGAAGTTCGCCCTCTGCCCCGGCAAATCCGGCAGACTTGTGAACCGCCCCGTACCAATGCGTCGCCCAGACCCCGTCCTCGGGCCGCCCGCCCGGCGGCCAGCGCAGCATCCTGTCGGTCCATTCCAACCCAATCGCCGCGCATAACGCCTTCAGACTGCGGGCAGGGTCGGCGCGAATGTCGTGGCTGTCGATCACGACCGGCCGCTGCCCCAACGCCTTCACATGATCGAACAGCTCGGCCTGCTGAACAAAGCCCAGATCGGTCAGCTCCGGCCCTTCGCGCCGGGCCGCATACGAGGCCACCACCCGCGCCGGATGCCGGATCAGGAACACGTTGACCATGTCGGCCATCCACTCCCGGGGCATCCCCGGCACCATGTGATGGGCCATGTGCTTCTGGTAGAAATGTGGCAGATTCCCCGGAACAGGGCCTGTTATCCGGCTGACCACCTCGGCCGGATCGGTGGGCTGGGCGGCCAGTATCTCCTCCCGCATCGGGTGGTCCAGCCCGGTCGCAACCAGATAGGCGGCGTAGAAAGGCTCATCCACCACCGCGCAATCACCACGGGAGGCGAAGGCATACATCATCGCCGTGGACAGATTCCGCGGCCCCGACCACATGGCGATCCTCATCCCCCGCACTCCCTTTCGATCAGCGCCTTGTAGAGTTCGCGGATCCGCGCCGTCACCGGCCCCATCCGGCCATCTCCGATCACCCGCCCGTCGATATCGCCCACCGGGGTCTGGGCACCGAAGGTGCCGGTCAGGAACGCCTCGTCGGCGCCATAGGTATCGACCAGCGAGAAGTTGCGCTCGAACACCGGGATCCCGTCCTCGCGGCACAGTTCGATCACCTTGCGCCGGGTGATCCCGTTCATACAGTAGTCGCCGGTGCTGGTCCACACCTCGCCGCCGCGCACGATGAAGAAGTTGCAGGCGTTGGTGGTGTTCACGAACCCGTGGACATCCAGCATCAGCGCCTCGTCGGCGCCGGCCTTCTCGGCGGCGATGCAGGCGAGGATGCAGTTGAGCTTCGAATGGCTGTTGAGCTTGGGGTCCTGGCTCATCGGCAGCCCCCGGACATGCGGCACCGTGGCCAGCCGCACCGGGCGCGGGATGCTGGGCCGGGAATGTTCCATGATGATGACGAAGGTCGGCCCCGAACGGCTCAGCGAAGGGTGCTGGAAGGGCCGCGCCTTGACCCCGCGCGTGACCATCAGCCGCGCATGGGCATCCGTCTCCATGCCGTTGGCCTTCTGCGTCTCTGTCAAGGCGGAAACGACACCTTCGCGGTCCATGCCGATATCCAGATCGATGGCCTTCGCGGCCTCGAACAGCCGGTCCATGTGCTCATCGAGAAAGGCCCAGCGCCCGTTGTAGAGCCGCAGCCCCTCCCACACCCCGTCGCCCAGCATGAAGCCGCTGTCATAGACGCTGACGGTAGCCTCGGCTCGCGGCACGAGACGTCCGTTGACATGGATGAGGATACCCTCGTTGCGGGCGTCCTCCTCGGCCTGATGGGTGGTGATCCTGTCGTTCATGTCGCCCCCTCCCCCTGCGGCACGATTACCC